>JAQVEI010000476.1 GCA_028697695.1 Lentimicrobiaceae bacterium | reverse complement strand
TCCAGATGCCCATGTAACATCGACAAGATGCCACTTGTTACTATAAAAAATTGCGTTCCAAGCATGATTAACTTCAAAACTATCGCCCGGCAAATAATTGAACCCTTTGGCCATTCCGTTAATAACTTGACATTTTAGTCCGGCACTCTCACAAAGAGCTTCATATAATTTGGCATACCCGGAACAGACGCTCGTTCGATACTTTAGAACAGAGTCTGGATCCGTGCTGATGTTTTTCAATAATTTTGCAGAAGTATCATACGAGATATTTGAAGCCACCCACTTAAAAATAGCTTTATACCTGCTTTCTTGTGTAAAGTAATTTTGGGTAATTTTCTCTGATACTAGCTTTAAGCTTACTCCTTCACTAAAAGCGGTAAATGATATTAAAATAACAGAAATGAAAAACATCGTGATCTTTTTCATAGGTACTCCTTCCTTTTCATTTGACAGTTCAGTTTTCTCTGCTGTTATTTTTAAGTATTATTATTATTACATACTATGACAGATGTCTTTCTGAATGCCTGAATAATTTCTTCGACAAGATCTACATCACACAAAAATTCACAATATTTTTCGTTATTATTTAAAGAATTAATCAAACACAGATGAAACCTGCTGCCGTTCAGAGTGCTGCTTTTATCAACAATTTGCTTTCTGAGCATTGCCGCTTCAACATCATCGTACTTGTAACTTACCATCGGACAATAGTATAGTTCATTACCTTCAACACTGAAAATTAGTTTTATTTCAAGAGTTTCTCTCAAAGTTCTGAATACAATAATTTCACCGTAAGCAGATTTTTGAACATTTTCTGTAAATATTTTCTTTAAGGTTATATAATTACGAATAGATTTCCTTAGATTTTCTTTAAAAGATTTAACATTGTAATTTTCTAATATGTTCATTTTTACTATCGTATACGGAACAGCACAAACATTGTTACCTCTTTCGACTCCTTCATTTCCGTTTAAAAGGCTTGGAATTCTGTATGTTTCTAAAAAATTGTAATACTCTCCGGCAATTAAATACCTTGCCGGCAATAGTTCGCTATATGTACCACAAAACTGAATCGCAGTTTCATCTTTTAGTATTAAGAAGGTCTCCGGAATCCCTAATTCTAATAGCGCAATTAGCAATGCGAAGAATATCGAAAGAATCAGTATAATCCGGAGAGAGATATCTTTTACAAACGAGTATTTTGAAAGTGTATTTAAGGATGAATATACTACTTTGTTTGCGTCATCTAAATAATATGATAAATTTCCGTAGTTGTCTCTCCAGTCCAATATTAACCACTTGGCGTTGACATCAAACTCATCACTAAAATCATCTAAGACAATCATGTTTTTTTCGTCATAATTTATGTAATGAAATCGTGTTAAATAATAATATGACTCTTCATTCTCATAACCTTCTATGAATTCTTCACTCACTAGCATAGCCGGATATAAATGGCCGCTCCACGCATTTTTTTGTGATATTAGATTGACATGCAAGCCAATTGTTTTTAAAAGTGCAGCCAAGCAAATTGAATAATCATCACAGTCGCCTTTGTATCCGTTTTCTATCGTCTCCTTGGGATTTGCGAGGTATTCTGTCCCTGCAGGGTCTTCAAAATAATGCCACTTCCTATTCAGATATTCATATATTAACAGGCCTCGTTCTTCTTTTGATATTTCATTTGCTTCGTTATCATTTTCCTGTTTGCTTTTGTATTTTTTTGCTTTTTGCTCTTCCTCAATAATATTCATGGCTTTCGATCTTACATACGACTCGTCCTCAGTAATTAATCCTTCAAATCTCATTTGATTTGAACTAATTTTAATATACTCAATAAATTTTTTAGTTACTGACAATAGAATTAAAAATAATAGAATAATAAAGAGTATTTTCAGTAACTTCTGCTGAAATAATCTCGTTAGTCTTTTGTTAGATAAATCGCCTATATCAGGAGATGAATAGTTTTCCATATACTCTCCCATGTTTTAGTTAGCAAGCTATCTTATATCTCAATAAAATACAAGCAAACATTGTACCAAATGCATGTAAAATTCAAGTAATTTCCATTGAAATCCCTGTTTTCTTCGCCAATTCAATCTCTATAAATATATTTATGAGCTATTTTGCTGTCTGCGATAGAAATCTCTAAAGATCTGGTGCTATATTCACGTGCTTATTCTATGAAGTGGTATTTTGACTAACAGTAATATAAATGATAATTACATATTACTTTTAAGAAGCATATATCATAATTGACATTCTGTTTTTTTTTTAACATAATACATGCTAGCGCGATGTCATATTCTTTTATCCCTAATTCAATAATTTCTTCACTTCAATTTACATATTAAACCTGAAGATATGTTTTAAATTGCCGCCATTTAGTTATAGTATGAATTTTTTCAAATCACTTAATGAAAACAATGGATTGCCTCTAAAGTTTTGCAGAATAATCTTGTTTCCGCTGAATTTATCTAGATGAAGCTCGTCATTAACGATTACTCCTAATCTTCTTCCTTGAGAATATGCAAATTTTGCTGTTTTCATAGCTCCGCCGGACACAGATGTCTGAACAATAATAATTGCTTCTGACATACCAGATTGTATCCTGTCTCTTCTTATAAACCTGAACCTTTCCGGTTTAATTCCGACCTCATACTCACTCATTAGAAATCCATTGGTTTCAAGCATTTTATCTGAGAGCTGTTTGTTTTCCTTGGGGTATATCATGTCAAGCCCATGAGCGAGCACTGCCCCCGTAACTCCACCTGAATCCATACAGCCGTTATGTGCTGCTGCGTCTATCCCGAAAGCAAGACCCGATATGACACAAATATTCTTCTCTGCTAATATTTTCCCAATTTTACGCGCATTGTCCATGCTTCGATTGTCAGGTTCTCTTGTTCCTACAACTGCAATCCGTCTCATCTCTCTGGGCATTTTTCCTTTTATATACAATATCAGCGGCGGATTTTCAATATTTTTCAGCATTTCAGGATATTCATTGGACAGATT
>JAQVEI010000475.1 GCA_028697695.1 Lentimicrobiaceae bacterium | reverse complement strand
AGTCATTTATTGTGATTGGTTGTCATTAATCGTCATTGATTGTAGGTAGGTGGCAGAAGATAGTCATTTAATGTCATTGCTAGTTAATTGCGCTATGCCGTCTGATATTATTAGTTATTGTTGTAGAAATTGTCAATGCAACTTATTACAAAACTCTGCTCTTCATTGGTTAGCGTTGGGTACATAGGTAAACTAATGCATTGTGAATAGTAGTACTCTGCGTTTGGTAAATCATTTTCATTCCAACCAAATTGTTTGTAGTATGGCATTAGGTGTACTGGCACATAATGTATTTGAGCAAAAATATCGTTTGATCTTAGATACTCGTACAATCCCTTTCTGTTTTCTACCTCTATTACGTATAGATGATATGCGTGGCCATTTATTGCACCAGATTGTCCTTTTATGTAGGGTTTACCACTGAATGCTTTATTGTATGCTTGTGCAATCTTTTTTCTGCGCTCTAAACCAGAATCTGCACGATTTAGCTGACTTGTACCAAGTGCTGCCTGAAAATCGGTTATCCTATAGTTGTAACCCAAGGATTGCATTTCGTAGTACCAACCGGGGTAGTCGTTTGCGCTTTGCGCATCATTAACTGTTGAGTCATTTGTCATGCGTACGACACTTGTTATTTGTTGTTTGCCGTATGCTGTTGCTGGGGAGTTTTGAAAGGCTTCAGTATCCTTAATTATTCCGTGTGTGCGGAGCGCTAATAACTTTTTGTAAAGCTCTTCGTTATTGGTGGTAATCATTCCTCCCTCGCCACAGGCAATATGTTTTACAGGGTGAAAAGAGAATATTGCTAAATCGGCAAATTGACCATTGCCACAGTTCTGTTTTTGTCCATTGGAGTCGATAAAGTAACCACCAGGTGCATGGCAGGCATCCTCAATAATCCAACAACCGTATTTCTCGGCAAGTTTTCTGTACTCTTCGAGGTTAACTGCTCTTCCTGCAAAATCAACAGGTATTATTCCCTTGTAGATTCCTTTTGGTGTTGCACTAAGAAGGGCTTCTACTTTTTTTATATCCAGCAGGTAAGTTTCGTGGTCAATATCAGCAAAAACAACATCACCCCCTGCATACCTAACACAATTAGCAGAAGCAGCAAAAGTGATGGGTGTAGTAATAACCTTATCGCCCGATTTTACATCTAGTGCTAATGTGCATAAATGGAGAGCAGCCGTTCCGTTGGCAACAGCAACTGCATATTTGCAACCAATATACCTAGCAAAAGCATCTTCAAACTCTTTAACTTTTGGACCTTGGGTTAGATAGTCTGATTTAAGCGTTTCTATAACGGCTTGGATATCTTCTTCGGTTATATTTTGGCGTCCGTAGGGGATGGGGTTGGCAGTGAACGGTGAACGGTGAACTGTTGATGCATTATCACTAGTATTTTCCTGATCTTTTGGGTCTTTATTTTTTCTAATATTTGTCATTTTTATCTTTTCTTTTTTAGCAATGAATTTTTTAAGCCAAAAATAAGGGCTTTGCACCTATCAATTTGAGAACATATTGCATCATATTCTGATTCTTTAAGAAAGTCTAATCTGTATGCCAATTCCGTTTGTGTGTCTAATTCACTTAGAGAACCTAGGGATATTGAAAGATAGTTAGCAAAATGATTAGTAGTTCTTCCAACTGCACCTTCTGCAATATTTGATGGCACAGAAACAGATGCCCTTCTTATTTGAGAGGTCAGCCCATACTGTTCTTGTTTTGGGAAAGTCTCAGTAACTTTGTATATCTTAATTACTAAGTCCATAGACATTTTCCAAGCCTCCAAACTCCGGTGCGGATTTTTTACCCCCATATATCAAATTTACTGTTCACTGTTCGCTGTTTACCAGTTCACTCTTAATCAAAAGGTTTAAACCCAGAATCAACATACTTAATTATTAGCTCCCTCATTTCCTCAACATCAACCCATTGATCGTTTGTACCAGAGTTGTATTCAAATCCTTTTTCAACTTCAGTTGCTTTGTAGTAGTCTAGGAATTTTTGTTTTTTTGCACCAGCGGATAGAATAGCGTAGTATTTTCCCAAATCAATTGTGTAGAAAGAGTCACTAGCGGTTATCATCTCCTCGTGTATTTTTTCACCAGGGCGGATTCCAACATATTCTAGCTTAGCATTTGGTGCAATAGCCTTTGCTACGGTTTCAATTTTGTAGGATGGGATTTTGGGTACAAATATTTCGCCTCCAAGAGCATTCTCTATTGCCCAAAGAACCATTTCAACGCCATCTTCAAGTGAGATGTTAAAACGGGTCATATTTTTGTCAGTTATTGGCAATGAGTCACCATGTTTTGCTTTATCCATAAAGAATGGAATTACTGAGCCTCTAGAGCCCATTACATTCCCGTAACGTACTACAGAGAAGCGAATGTCCTTTTTGCCTTTGATATTATTGGCTGCGATAAATAATTTGTCGGAAACTAGTTTGGTTGCTCCATATAGGTTAATTGGTGCTGCTGCTTTGTCGGTTGATAATGCAACAACAATTTTCACATCAGTTCCAAGTGCTGCATCAATAATATTTTGTGCACCATGAATGTTGGTTTTAATGCACTCATCGGGATTGTATTCAGCAGCAGGTACTTGTTTAAGTGCAGCAGCATGTATAATAACATCTATACCTTGGCAAGCTCTTTTAAATCTAGGGTAATCCCTAACGTCTCCAATGAAAAACCTAACCTGTGGGTATTTTGATTCAGGATATAATTGAGACATTTCAAACTGCTTGAGTTCATCGCGAGAATATATAACCAAGCGCTTAACGTCTGGATATTTCTTGAGAATAGTTTCAGTGAATTTTTTACCAAAAGAACCCGTTCCTCCAGTAATAAGTACAGATTTTCCATTTAACATATCTATTCTTGTTTGTTTAGGTTTTCTTTAATTGTTTTAAATACAAGTTTACCAAATATTGTGCCCACCCCAATAATCCCACCAATGAAGGCAAATACAACCAGCATTAACGATCGTTTTGGCTTACTTCTTTCAACTGGT
>JAQVEI010000474.1 GCA_028697695.1 Lentimicrobiaceae bacterium | reverse complement strand
AAAGTGGAGAAACTGGCTGAAGCCTGATACCAGATAACGCTTGAGGAACCAAATACTTGTATGACCGAAGTGTATGCCATAAAACTGCTTGAAGAAGCCACTTTTGAAAAGCTCCGGCCGGAATTGCTGAAGTTGCTGCCGGCACAGACCTGCAACAAGGTGAATGCATTTCATCACAGCAACGACTCACAACGCAGCCTGCTGGGCGAGTTGCTGGCAAGGCAGCTGCTAAAAAAAGCTACAGGCGGGCCATTACCGCACGAGGCTTTTATGCCGGGCGAAAAAGGCAAACCCGCGCATCAGGGAATCCAGGGGGTGCATTTCAACATCACCCATTCCGGTGAATGGGTTGCAGTGGCAATATCGTCTAACCATGTAGGTGTGGATGTGGAAAAAATTCGCCGTATCCCCGATGGAGTTGCCCGGCGTTTCTTTTCCGAATTGGAAAATCAATGGCTCGACGCTGCAAAAAATGAAGATGAACGCAAAGAGATTTTTTTCACCTTATGGACACTGAAGGAAAGCTTTCTGAAAGCCATTGGTAAGGGTTTGACCAAAAGCCTGAGTTCATTTACTATACTACAAAAAGAAAACCATGAGTTTGTTTTGGAACAGGATGAGGAAACCTTAGGGTATCATCTCCATACTTATCCGTTTCGGGAAGGCTATAAACTTTCGGTTTGTGCTAAAAATAAAGCGTTTAAGCAGGAGGTAAGTATTTTGAAAATTAAAGATTTAATTGAAAATAATACTGAGAGCTACGAGCGAAAAACGCATGGATTAGGACTAAATGCAGAGGATTAGGCCGGAAAAGAATGGGATTTCCCACCGCCTTCGTGGCTCGATTCTTATTTTACTGTTCTGGAATCCAATTCAGGATGATTAAATACAACAATTAAAATGAAAGGCAAACAAGTAGCATTGGTACTATCGAGTGGCGGAGCCAGAGGCCTGGCCCATATCGGTGCTATAGATGCTTTACTCGAGCGCGGATTCCATATCAACGCCATTGCAGGGACGTCAATGGGTTCGGTGGTTGGAGGTATGTATGCCAGCGGCAAACTGGAGGAGTTTCGCAATTTTATTACCAGCCTCTCCCGACTGGATGTTTACCGTTTGATGGATATATCCATAGGCAAAAAAGGCCTGATTAAGGGTGAACGGGTATTTGCAGAAATGAAGAGTTTTGTTGGCGACATTCGCATTGAGGACCTTCACATCCCTTTTGCTGCCGTTTCTGCTGATTTAATAAATCACCGCGTGGTTGTGTTTACCAAAGGCGATTTGCTCGCAGCATTGCGGGCATCCTCGGCCATCCCCAGCCTGGTGCTGCCTGTAAGCTTTAATGAGGCACTGTTGGTAGATGGTGGCATTGTAGAGCCACTGCCCATGGAACATGTTAAACGCACCACAAATGATATACTGGTGGCCGTGAATGTAAATGCACCACGGCAAAACCTGCCCAACGAAGCTGAAACCGACAGCAGATACAGAAAAATTCGCCAGCAAATTATTCAACACCTGCCCTATTTGCATAACGATGTCGAAAAAAAACTGCCCATAGGTGGCATGCTTGACATTATGAGTTCCTCTTTCGAATTGATGCAACATCAACTTACCCTAACTACTTTACAATATCACACCCCCGACATTCTGGTAAACCTGCCGGTTAATCTGGCCGACACTTTCGACTTCCACCGGGCTGAAGAAATAATAAAAACAGGTTATGAGGCCATGAGCAAGCAGTTGGATGATCCGGAGGTGTAAGATAACGCTGATGAGGAGGAATGATTCCCGGGAATGTGACTGTGTTGGGGTAAATGCGCGATAACTCCTCAATGGTAATACTTAATCCACAATTTGTTTTAAAAATGAAATTATAAGCTTAATTTCGCTGCAACTATCCCAATTAGGTTGCATGCCCCGGTTTTTATTGCTTTTTCTTTCTGTGATTTTTTGCCTCCCTTCTCTGATGGCTCAGCATTTTACCGTTTCGGGCAAGGTAAGTGATTCGGCTACGGGTGAGGTTTTGCCTTTTGTCAACATCATCATCAATCATGGCAAATCCGGTGGTATGACTGATATTGACGGCCGATTCAGGCTCAACAGCACTGAGGCTGTCCATACCCTTTCCTTCAGCTACGTAGGCTATGAAAGGCAAGAAGCAGAGGTTAACACGGCATGGTTGAATGTTAAATTGAAAAAGCAGCAGATAGAACTGCCGGAAGTGACCATTTTGGCTGGTGAAAACCCCGCGCTTAGGATAATCAGGCAGGTGGTATGGCACCGTAAGGAGAATGACCCTTTTTATATTCCAGCCTATGCCTATACTTCTTACGATAAAATGGTATTTACATTGGCAACAGACTCATTAACCAAGCAGGACAGCCTGGAAGAAAATACAGCCAAAATATTGAATACCATTGAGAATCAACACCTTTTCCTCATGGAATCGGTAGCAAATCATCATTACCGCTATCCGGGCTACCATCACGACAGCATCATTGCCACACGAATTTCGGGCTTTAAAGACCCCTTATTCGTATTCTTAATCTCTCAACTTCAATCTACATCATTTTACGAGGAAACCATAAACATAGCTCAGAACAAATACATTAACCCGGCAAGCCGTGGCGCTGAAAAATATTATTTCCATGCCCTTCAGGATACTTTAACGGGTGAGCTTCCGGGAGATACCACTTTTGTGATTTCATTCAGGCCCCGCCCCAACAAAAACTTTGACGGCTTACGCGGAATGCTTTATATCAGCAATCAGGGCTGGGCCATCAGGAATGTTATTGCCGAACCCGCTCATCAGGATGAAAAACTCCTGATTAACATTCAACAAATGTATGAGTGCCTTGAGAACGGGCAGTGGTTTCCCGTACAATTGAATACTGAAATAACCATCAACAACATTGAACTGGGCAAGACACGCCTGGTAGGAAAAGGAAAAAGCTACCGTGAAAACATCCGTTTAAACGAGGATACCCGGCGAAAATGGCCTGCAGATATGGTTACC
>JAQVEI010000473.1 GCA_028697695.1 Lentimicrobiaceae bacterium | reverse complement strand
CACAGGTTTTACGGGGGGTATGGTAACCGGAACCGGCAACAGCCTGATACAAGGCCAAAACATTGGCAAAGCCTTAAGCAATGGGTTAAACTCCGGCTTGTGGGGCGGTGCTATAGGCGGCTTAACGAGTGGCATTACTGGTGGCATCAGAGCAGCAAGAAATGGGAATAACTTTTGGAGTGGCAATGGAGCAGGTGGCAAATACGGAAATGTGCCACAGGTTGATGTAGGGGATTTGATTAATATGAGTGGAAATACTGAATTATCTCCTTATTGCGGTTATGGTTTATGTTCTTCAGAATTAGTAGAACCTGATAGATTTATACTTAATGTTGAAAGATTTGTGGAAACAGAAAACTCTACAATAAGTCGTTTTTGCTTTCCTGATTGTACAGATGGATATTTTCTTGAACCAAATGGACCTTCATCAATTATCGAAGGCTCTAATTTGCGAATTATGTCCGGTGCATATGAAGTAGTGCCCTACAGTTCGGCAAACTATCCAAATGTACTTCAGCTGGTTGATGTTCCAGGTAGAACCAAGATATTAACCCATATTGGAAATTTCCCTATCGATACAAAGGGATGTTTGCTTCCTGGATTATCCTATTCAACTGATTTTGTTGGTAAAAGCCGTGATGCTTTAGAAAAACTACTAAATCTGCATAGTTCTAAAACACGATTTATCATAAATATCTATTAAATGAAATACCTTATTCTCATTTCTCTTTTGCTGCTTTCAGTAAAGATTGATAATTTTAACAAAGCTGAAAATTTACAAAGCTGTTCCAAAATAGTTGAAGTCGCTAATGAAATTGGTGTTGAGCAAAACCCTGAAAAACTAAATAAGTTGGAAGAAGATTTTTTTTCATTGTTTCCAAAAACCTTTGAGGAACTTGTTTCATGTTATGGATATACCGATATTCCTTTAAGTGATACTGCAGGCTTAAAAAGTACTGTTCACTTCAGTCCTTTGTATTATCAAGCAGAAGCACATATTGACATTTTTTATTCGCTTAAGAACATTAGTACTAAGCGATTAATTCATAGAATTGTTGATATTTCCATGAATGGTCATTGGCAGGCTGATGCTGTGAATATTTTCAAACATGGATATAGAACAATACTTAAAAATAATTTAGATGAGTTCTTAATTTATCTGGCCAGCTTTGAGTATAGTGAGATTGAAAGTTTTTGGTATTTCTATTTTGATGGCCCATGTCCTGAAGACGATATACCAGATTACTTAAAACAAATAAAAAGCTCTTATCCAGATATTTATGAAGCTATGCTTTCAGCTGCTTCAAAGGTAAAACTTGAATGGAAAGACTATTGATTTATAGACAATTCCAGCTAAAAATCCGAAACCATTAACCAAAAAAGTTTTACCTTTGGCTACACTTACAATCCCACAAGCGGTATGCTCGAAACCTACACCTACCCCAGTGGCTTTGCGCTAAAGTACGTGCACAACAGCCGTGGCTTTATGAGCCAGGTGAGGCGGTTGGATAACAACAACCTGCTATGGGAAGCTACCGAACAAAACCAGCGCGGGCAGCATACAGACATTATGTTTGGCAATGGCGATAACATCTCAAAGGAATTTGACCAGTATGGCTTTCCATCGCGTTACTCCTTCTATAACAAAGCAGCAGGAGGCGAAAACAAGGCCAATATCCGTAACTACCGCTTCAATAGTGCCACAGGCAACCTGATGAGCCAGACCGACCACCTTTCGGGGCAATGGGAAAGCTACGCCTATGACCAGCAGCTGCACAACAGGCTGTTTTCGTGGAGCATCAATGGCACACACACCAGCTCCATCGACTATTCCAATGCCGGCAACATCACACGCAAAACCGATGTGAGTTCACAAGCTGACTCATACGTTTACAACCCCTGGAACAAGCCGCATGCCGTGGTGCAAATAGACGAGCCCCAAGACGGTTTCGTGGCTCAGGCAAAGGAACAAACAATTGACTATACTGCTTTTAACAAAGCAGAAACGATTACACAGGCCTTTTATGCCCCGTCTGTTGACAGGCACCGCTTACGTTTTACTTATGGCACTGATCAGCAACGCCGCAAAATGGACTACTACTTTGTAGGCGTGAATGGTATGGAAATATTCAGGTCTTCAACCTTTTACCTGGACGATTTTGAACGGGTGATCGACACTGACATCAGCGATATCCACTACCTGAGCGGTCCCACCGGTTTGTTTGGCATACTAACAATAGAGGATAACACCGAAACCATGCACTATGTGCATACCGATTATCTGGGTTCGTACACCTACATCACTGATGAGGACGGCCAGCTGGCCGAAGTGCTAAGCTATGACCCCTGGGGCAGACGAAGAAATGCTTACGATTGGACTAACTACAATGTTGCACCTACACTCTTCGATCGCGGCTACACCGGCCACGAACATTTGGACCAATTTGGTTTGATCAACATGAATGGCAGGGTTTACGATCCGTTTTTGGCACGTTTCCTCTCGCCCGATCCTTTTGTGCAGGCCCCCGAATACAGCCAAAACTATAACCGCTACAGCTACGCCTGGAACAACCCGCTTAAATATACTGATCCGAGTGGGGAGTTTATTCATTTAATAATAGGTGCTGCCATTGGCGGCATTGCAAACTGGATAGCCAATGGCGTTCTGATAAACAATCTCCCCATCCTTTCGCATCATCACAGCCCCCATCCAGCGTTGATTTTCTTGCAACAGCTGAAAAAGGCTGTTGGCCTTCGAAGCATTAAAATCATGCTGGGACTGCACACTCAGCGCAAGTCCCAGCAATACGATCAAGCCTAAAATACGTTTCATTGCTGATTGGATTTTTCCTTATTCTCGATCAGATAATTGGCTACCAGCGCGATTCCTCCTCCGAGGAAAATCATCGAGAAATAGGCCACTTCTTCGTAAAGGTTTGTGGTTACAGCCAGGATGTTTCCAAGTAAAATCCCCACGCCAACGCCAATAAACAACATGCCATAGCGCAGGCTGATATAAGAAG
>JAQVEI010000020.1 GCA_028697695.1 Lentimicrobiaceae bacterium | reverse complement strand
GGTTATTGCCCTGATTCCCACCCTTATTTTTGGTATTTGGAATGTTCGATTTCAACATTACACCTCTCTGGGAGAAACGGTTGCATTTTGGGACAAAGTAATTTACGGTCTGGGCAAAGTGTTGCCCATCATCGTGGTGTCATACGTTGTTGGTCTGGGTATTGAGTTTGCTTTTGCCCAAATCAGGCATCATGAAGTAAACGAAGGATTTCTTGTGAGTGGAATGCTCATCCCGCTTGTATTGCCTCCGGATATTCCGCTGTGGATGGTTGCCCTTGCTACCGCGTTTGCTGTAGTGATAGGTAAAGAAGTTTTCGGTGGAACAGGGATGAATATATTGAATCCCGCACTAACGGCACGGGCTTTTCTCTTCTTTGCCTATCCGGCCAGCATGTCGGGAGATAAGGTATGGATAGCCGATAAAGCCGACGCCTATTCGGGCGCTACACCTTTGGCCGAGGCTGCTACCAGCGTGGCCTCAGGCAACGAGATAGTATTTTCTCACAGTATCTCCGATATGTTTTTTGGTTTTATTCCCGGGTCTATCGGTGAAACCTCAACCCTGGCCATTCTTATCGGAGCAGCCATTCTGGTTATTACCGGTGTGGGAAGTCTGCGCATTATGCTCTCGGTAGTTGTTGGCGGCCTGTTCATGGGTGGACTGCTCAATCTGTTCCCGGCCAACCCTTACATGGAGATGCCCGCGTATATCCATCTGATAGTCGGTGGCTTTGCCTTTGGCACGGTTTACATGGCTACTGATCCGGTAACTGCATCACAAACAAATAAAGGTAAACTGATTTTTGGATTTCTGGTAGGTGTGATGGCCGTACTTATCCGGGTGTTGAATCCGGCATACCCTGAAGGGATGATGCTGGCCATATTGCTGATGAATGTGTTTGCACCGCTTATTGACCATTACGTGGTGCAGGCCAACATTAAACGCCGCCTGAAGAGGATGCCCAAACCGGTGAGTGCATAATGAGGGTAAAATTTAACGAACTTACAAAACAAGGAAAACATGTATAGTAACGCCTATATTTTTAAGTATGCATCCATCATGGTAATACTGGTGGCTGCCATACTTTCCGCTGCCGCTTTACTCTTGCAGCCTGCACAGGAACGTAATGTGAAAATTGAAAAAATTCAGGATATATTGCGTTCAGCCCATATTCCTTCAACCACCGCCAATGCAGAAGAGCTATACCGCAAGCACATTATCCGCGAAATAGTGATAAATGAGCAGGGTGATGAGCTGAGCGTATACAGCAATGGCAGCTTTGAAAAAGGAGACATCAGAGCATTTGATGTAGAGGTAAGGGCACAACAAAAAATTAAAAAGGAAAAACTAGCAGGTAAAACCACTCAGGAGCCTGTTTACCCTTTGTTTGTCTGCCAAAAAGACAACGATACCCTTTATATCATCCCGGTTTATGGCACTGGTCTATGGGGCCCTATTTGGGGAAACATCGCCCTGAAGAGTGATTTAAACACCATAGTGGGTGCGACCTATGGGCACAAAGGCGAAACTCCGGGTTTGGGCGCTGAAATAGCTACTTCGGAGTTCGCCGACCAATTTATTGATAAAACGATTTTCAACAACAACGGACAGTTTGTGTCTGTAGCCGTGGTCAAGGGCGGAGTAGCCGGCTCAAACGTAGAAATATCGCATGGGGTTGATGCCATCTCAGGCGGCACCATCACCAGTGTAGGAGTGGACAATATGATTGAGCACTCCATTGAAAATTATGTTCCATATTTTAAAAAAATAAAAGCCATATGAGTACAGCCAAAGCAGGAAGAGAACCTTTTTTCTCAGCAAAAACCAAAAAGCTGTTACTGGGTCCGCTCAATAAAGAAAATCCAATCACAGTCCAGATACTGGGTATCTGTTCAGCACTGGCCATTACGGTTAAGCTTGAACCGGCTGTAGTAATGTCAATCTCCGTGATAGCAGTTACGGCCATGTCGAACCTGATTATCTCAATGCTTAGAAACACCATACCACCGCGAATACGCATCATAGTGCAACTGGTGGTTATCGCCGGCCTGGTTATTTTGGTTGACCAGGTACTTAAAGCATATATGTATGATGTCAGCAAGCAATTGTCAGTATTTGTGGGGCTGATTATTACCAACTGTATCATCATGGGTCGGTTGGAGGCTTTTGCCATGGCCAACAAACCCGTTGATTCATTCATTGACGGTATTGGCAATGGTTTGGGATACGGCCTAATACTTATCATAGTAGCGTTTTTCCGCGAGCTGCTGGGTTCAGGGACCCTGTATGGTTACAAGGTAATTCCTGAAGGATTATACGAAATGGGATATACCGACAACGGATTGATGATTTTACCGCCGGCTGCACTTATCGTGGTAGGCATCATCATTTGGGTACAGCGTTCTAAAAATCCTGACCTTCAAGAAGATAACTAATTTGTCAACAATAAAAACAGCAAATTCATGGAACATTTGATCAATATATTTGTCAAGGCCATTTTCGTTGAAAACATGATTTTTGCATACTTCCTGGGTATGTGCTCCTACCTGGCAGTATCAAAAACCGTACAAACCTCAGTTGGACTTGGAGTTGCAGTTGTTTTTGTACTGGGAATAACAGTGCCGGTTAACTACCTGATTGACAACTACCTGCTAAAGGCAGGTGCACTTTCGTGGCTGGGCGAAGATTTCGCCAACGTAGACCTGAGCTTCCTGAGTTTCATCATGTTTATCGCCGTAATTGCCTCCATCGTTCAATTGGTGGAGATGATTATCGAAAAGTTTTCGCCCACACTTTATACTTCTCTGGGTATTTTCCTGCCGCTAATCGCAGTAAACTGCGCCATTTTGGGGGGATCGCTGTTTATGCAGGAGCGTGATTATGAAAACATTGCCGAAGCCACTGTTTTTGGTCTTGGCAGTGGTATAGGATGGTTTCTGGCTATAGTAGCCATTGCGGCCATACGCGAAAAAATAAGGTACTCCAATGTTCCCAAGCCCTTGCGCGGACTTGGTATTACCTTTATTATTACAGGGCTCATGGGTATTGCCTTTATGAGTTTTATGGGCATTAAACTGTAGTCAGTCACCTAACGTTAATTAAGAAAATTTCAGCTATGGGAACCAATATGATTATATTACTCAGCATTGTGGTATTCCTTACCATTATCCTGCTTCTGGTAGGTGTGCTGCTGTATGTACGTAAAAAATTAACCCCTGCCGGCAAAGTTGATATTACCATCAACGATGAAGAAGTGATAAAAGTTGACCCGGGTTCTACCCTGCTTTCCACCCTGGCCAACAACAAAATATATCTGCCCTCAGCTTGCGGAGGCATGGGTACCTGCGCCATGTGTAAATGCCAGGTATTTGAAGGTGCGGGCGATATTCTGCCAACCGAAAAAGGCTATTTTACCCGCAAAGAACAGCAAAATCATTGGCGTCTGGGCTGTCAGGTAAAGGTCCGTAATGACCTGAAAATTGGCATTCCCAAGGAAATATTTGGCATTAAGAAATGGGAATGCGAAGTGGTAAGCAACCGCAATGTAGCCACCTTTATCAAAGAATTTGTTGTACGTTTGCCTAAAGGTGAAATTCTTGATTTTCAATCGGGCGGTTACATTCAGATAGACGTGCCCAAAATCGAAGTTGATTTTAAAGATATTGAAGTTGAAGAAAGGTTTCGTGAAGACTGGGATAAGCTAAAGATATGGGATTTAAAGATGAAAAATCCGGAGCCTGTTTTCAGGGCTTATTCCATGGCCAATCACCCGGCTGAAGGCAACATAGTGATGCTTAACATTCGTATTGCCACCCCACCCTGGGATCGTGCTAAAAATCAATTTGTAAATGTTAATCCCGGCATCTGTTCCTCTTATGTTTTCTCGCGCAAACCGGGTGACAAGGTGATGATATCGGGCCCATACGGTGAATTTCATATCAAGCACACGGATAAAGAGATGCTCTACATTGGAGGTGGTGCAGGAATGGCTCCTCTACGCTCACAGATATTCCATCTGTTTCATACCGAAAAAACCAACCGTAAGGTAAGCTATTGGTATGGCGCCCGTTCGGTCAGAGAGGTGTTTTATGATGACGAATTTAAAGCCATTGAGAAAGAATTCCCCAACTTCCAGTTTAATATAGCTCTCAGTGAACCCATGCCCGAAGATAACTGGACAGGTTATACAGGCTTTATTCATCAGGTGGTTTTAGACAATTATTTGAGCAAGCATCCGGAACCCGAGGAAATTGAATTCTACCTGTGCGGCCCGCCAATGATGAATGCTGCCGTATTTAAGATGCTCGACAATTTGGGCGTTCCCAAAGAAAATATCGCCTTTGATGACTTTGGAAGCTAATATTGAATACAAAACTCCGGCTTCGTCGGAGTTTTTGCTTTTTAATAATTGAAGAATTTTGTATCAGCTTTCATATTAATTTACTACCTCATGAGATACACTTACGTTTTACTGCTGGCTACATTACTTGCAGGTTGTAACCCCCAAAAGAAAGAAGTCGCTTTCACCGGTATGGCACAGGGTACCTATTATGCCATTACTTATTTTGATAAAGAGGGCAGGGATTTTCAACCGGAAATTGATGAATTCTTTCGTGCTTTTGACAGCTCAGCCTCCATTTATCTTCCTCATTCCATCATTTCACGATTCAACCAAAATGATTCCAACACAGTGGCTGACGATATCTTTACACATGTGTTTAATGTTGCCACCAGAATTTCAGAACAAACCAATGGAGCTTTCGATATTACTACCATGCCGCTTACCAACGCCTGGGGTTTTGGTTTTACCGACAGCACAAAAATTAATCCCTTCACGTTAGATAGCCTGTTGCATTTGGTAGATTATAAAAATGTTAAACTGGTAAACGGCAAAATTGTGAAAAACCACCCCGATATGATGCTTGATTTCAATGCCATTGCACAAGGATATTCTGCCGACATGATAGGTGAAATGTTAGAGGCCAAAGGCATTACCGATTATTTGGTGGATGTGGGTGGTGAAGTGTTAGGCCATGGCAAAAAGCCCGATGGCAGTTACTGGCGGGTAGGCATTGAAAAACCGGCTGAGCATGCCGAAGATGCGCGTGTTGTGGAACATGTGGTTTTACTAAAAAACAGTGCACTGGCATCCTCGGGGAACTACCGCAAATTCTTTATGAGGGATGGCATCCGCTATTCTCATACCATTGATCCCAAAACCGGATACCCGGTAACACATTCATTACTCAGCGTGTCTGTGCTGGCTGAAGATGGAATTTCAGCGGATGCCTATGCGACCGCTTTTATGGTAATGGGATTGGAAAAGTCGAAAGAATTCCTTAAAAAGCACACCCACCTCGAAGCTCATTTCACATACTCACTTCCTGATGGCAAATATGCCACCTGGACCAGCCCCGGGCTGCAAAAGCTCATGGTGGAATAGCATTGCTGCCTGACAAACAAGCTGTGAAAGTTGAATCAGGTAAAAGCTTTTATTATTCAGGCTGAAGGTTACATAGCAGGCGTATTATCGCAGGCAGTACCTTCGGCTTTGCCACAACTGCAGCCCAGACGTTGTCCGGTATGAGGGTCAACACTTCCACATGACTTCTTAAACTCCCCTCCTTTTTGAGCAAACATTTTTATGGCGATGCCTGCAATGGACAGGCCTACAATTAACACAGCAAGTAAAACTACTTTGAGTATCATAATTGATTATTTTTAAAAGCAAACTTAATTTTTCTACCCTTAAGATTACAACGAATGGGGCGGATTATTGTTGCAAAATTAACACATATTGGGCAGGGTGTCCAAATAATAGCACAAAATTTAAATTTACGGGATGCTATCCAGCTTAAAGATAGAAAATATCAGCCCGTTTCGGTGATTTTATGTTTTGGGCCTGTTGCTGTTGGCTGCCTGACGGTTAATTTCGTAACAAACAATAGCCGTAGCCATGGATGCATTCAGCGATTCAGCACCCGGCTCATCCATCTGCCGGGCAGCGGGTATGGTAATCCTGTGCGTAATGTACGGCATCAATTGTGGAGATATGCCTCTGGATTCATTGCCAATGACCACAATGCCCTTTTGAGCAAACTGCACCTCATTGACGGGCTTGCCGTTAAGCAGGGTAGCATATACCGGTAGCTGGTTATTAACAGATTCTAAGAACAAAACCGGATCTACAACATGCACAGGCACCCGAAAAAGAGAGCCCATGGCTGCCTGAACAACCTTTGGGTTCCATATATCGACAGAATGCCGGGCGACAAGCAGGCGTTCAAACCCAAACCAATCGGCAATCCGGATAATTGTTCCCATGTTTCCGGGATCACTTATCATGTCCAGCATCAGGCTCCAACCCTTGTTGTAATGTTCCGGAGGCGGTATTTGAGGAATTCGTCCGACAGCAAGCACCTGATTTGGCTGCTTCAGCGTGCTGATGATTTCAAGCTCTTTGGATGAGACCGGAATGATTTCCATTGTCGCCGGGGGGTGGCTTTTCACCCATTCATCAGTGGCAAAAACCGAAATCACCTCCAGCCGGCTTGCAAGCAGTTCATCAACCACCTTAACCCCTTCGGCCAGAAAAAGCCCATGCTGCTGCCGGTACTTCTGCTGATGCAGTTTTTTTACCCACTTTAATTGATTTTTACCAGCCATATTCAAAAAAAATCCCGGTAATACCGGGATTAAAGATAGAAAAATTTTGTAGGAGCGAAGATATTTATTCCGCAAAAACTTCAAAGTTAACCATAACGGTAACTCCTTTGTGAAGCATCACTTTTGCTTTATATTCGCCAACTTCTTTAACGTTTTCGCCATCAATAAAAATCTTTCGGCGATCAACGTCGTAGTTAAACTGATCTTTAAGTGCTTCTGAGATTTGCAGGGCGTTGACCGAACCAAAAATTTTGCCTGTGGAGGCTACTTTGGCACCAATTTTAACAGTTATGTTTTCGAGTAACTGCATCATAGCTTCGGCTTCCTTTTTAATCTTATCGGCCTTAAAAGCTTTTTGTTTCAGGGTTTCTTCATTCATTTTCAGGTTGGCTTCCGAGGCCGGAATAGCCAAACCCTGCGGAATGAGATAATTGCGGCCGTAACCACTTCTAACCTTAACCACATCAGTGGCGAAACCAAGGTTTGGAATATCTTTAGTGAGAATAATGTCCATGTTTTCGTCCTCCTTATTTAAGTAAATCTGCAACATAAGGCATCAGGGCAAGATGCCGGGCGCGCTTAACGGCCTGAGCCACTTTGCGCTGGAACTTAGTGGAAGTTCCGGTTAAACGACGGGGAAGGATCTTTCCCTGCTCATTCACAAACTTCAATAAAAAGTCAGCATCTTTGTAATCAATATATTTAATACCGCTCTTTTTGAACCGGCAGTATTTCTTTTTCTTAACATCTACCGCTATCGGGGTGAGATATTTTATTTCTGAATTTGCTTGATTTGCCATTTTTCGATGATTTTAAAAATTAACTTTGGGCTTCAACTTTTGCTTCCGCCGGCGCTGCTTTGTTCAGGCGTTTCTTTTCGTTGTAAGCCACTGCGTGCTTATCCAGCGATACAGTAAGAAAACGCAGGATGCGCTCATCACGTTTAAAAGCAATTTCAAGATCAGCTATTAAACCGCCTTCTGCTTTAAATTCAATTAAATGATAAAATCCCGACGATTTCTTTTGAATAGGATAAGCCATTTTGCGCAATCCCCAATGATCCTCGTGGACTATCTCAGCCCCCTTGTCTTTCAGCAATTTCTGAAATTTTCCAACCGTTTCCTTCATCTGTTCATCAGACAAAACGGGAGTCATAATGAAAACGGTTTCATAGTTTTTCAACATCTTTGAAAAGTTTAATTTTTAATAATGTACGATTTTTTTAAAAACGGACTGCAAAAGTACAAAATTAATCTTAAGTAAATAAGCTTTGATTCATTCATTTGTAATAAAATAAGTAAGAATTTGAAAATTTCAACCTGTAAACCGGTTTTAAAGCAGTAACCCGTCCATTCAGCCCCCTCATAATGCTAAGTTTGTATCTTTTGAAGTTGAAATTTGTTTTGGCATAAAATTTATTGCTGAAAAAGATGACCAAATTTTTTTATGAACTTAAATTTTGAAAATATGCCAACCAAATTGAAAAACTTAACCGATCTGCTTGAGCACGAGTTACAGGATTTATACAGTGCCGAGAATCAAATAACAGAAGCTTTGCCCAAGATGGCCAAATCAGCTACCAACGCTAAATTAAAAAAAGCTTTTGAAGATCATCTCAAGCAAACCAAAACCCAAATCGAGCGACTTGAAAAAGTAGGTAAAGATTTGGATATGAAGGTAGATGGTCCAATATGCAAGGGTATGAAAGGCCTGATTAAGGAAGGAGAAGATATGATAGAAAAGAAAGCAGACAAGGCCGTACACGACGCAGGACTTATTACTGCCGCCCAGCGTGTGGAACATTATGAAATGGCAGGTTATGGAACTGTGCTTGCCTATATGAAAGCGCTTGATTTGAAAGATGCTGCCGACCTACTGGCTAAAACGCTGGAGGAAGAAAAACAAACGGATGAAAAGCTCTCAAAATTAGCCGAAGAGATAAATAAGGAAGCAATCAAAAACAGCAAATAACCTTATCAGGCAAGCTATATAAAACTCGGCGAATCAATTTGGTCGCCGATTTTTTTTGGTACACAGGTTTTCGTATACCGCTTGTTTTGTTTTATAATATTGACTTTTCTACAGCGCTTGTAGAAATTGTGGCAGGATTTCCTCATCGGAGATGATTACAAATTATTGTCTAAAGATATAGTTTCTCTGATTAATTGAAGTTTTTGCAGCGGTTAATCAAATGAGCTAAATATTATTTTCATTTTTTTCTTATCCAATTCCCTGCATTCTCTACATGCTAATACAGCAGCGGAATAATCCACAAACTCACCAATACGCCTATGGACATGCCGCCAGCATGGTAAGAGAAAGAGGCAGTTGCAGTTTTGCGCCCAAATCGCTGCCAGGCATTTTCGGTACAAGTGCAATTACGGTGGTAAGTAATGTCATAATAATGGGCTTTAAGCGGCGCCGGCCACCCGTATGAATCGTCATTATACCGTGGGAGTGTGTTTTGCATCCACCTCGATGTTAAGCGGCACACTCCCCCGGAACCGACAAAAATGGTACGGTATTGTTGGGCTATGGTATTGCCGATTCAATAATATGCGCATGTAAATTTTGATTTCGACTGTTGGCTGACCACTTTCGGGATTTCGCACTTGCAGCGCATGCAGACACGGTAAAACAATATTAGCAAGTGGATGGTTTAAATATTATTCAGTGATTACGGCCTGATTCTTATGATTAAACTATTGCATATTCAGCCATTTAATTTTTAGTTGATGGAACAAAACAAACAGCAGAAAAACGACGATAACCTGACTACATTCAGACGTAAAATATGGATAACAACCGGTATAGTGGCTTTTACAACCGTTCTGCTGCTAATATTCAGGGCAACCTTCAGTGTTTTTTTATTGGTATTCGCGGGCACTCTCATTGCCGTTTTTTTTAGAGGTATAAGTAGATTTATTCAAAAAAAAAACATCCTGGAACGAAAACCTTTGCGTGGCTATTTCTATCCTGGGTACCCTATTGATTGTCGCGGGTATGTTACTGTTGATCGGCGCAAAAGTCCAGGCTCAGGCTACTGAGCTTATGGATACCTTGCCTAAAACAATAGAAAATGTACGAGACAGATTAAATAACAGTTCCATTGGACAGAAGTTTATTGAAAGGGTAACCTCACAAGAATCCATGGACAAGGCGCAGAGTTTTTTAGGCCGGTTTTTTAAATCTACTTTTGGCATTCTTGGCGATGTATACGTGATATTGTTCATCGGTATTTTCTTTACCATTTCGCCCGGCACATATGTCAACGGGCTGATACAGCTTATACCCAAAAAAGGACAGGACAAAGCACGGCAGATAAGCGATAAAATGAATAGTCAGTTGTTTAACTGGCTTAAAGGTAAGTTATTTGCGATGTTTGTAGTATTTGTGTTAACCGCCATCGGTTTGGCCATCATTGGTATGCCGCTGTGGCTGGTTTTGGCTTTATTTGCAGGTCTCATAAGTTTTGTACCCAATTTTGGGCCGCTTATTTCATTAATTCCTGCTGTATTGGTCGCGCTTATGCAAAGCCCTCTAACAGCAGCTCTGGTTACCGGTCTTTATATTTTGGTTCAGTTCCTCGAAAGCAATTTTATAACGCCTCTTGTGCAGAAAAAACTTATAAATACTCCCCTGGCACTTATTATCATTTCGCAGTTGATTATGGGCGTGCTTACCGGAGGTTGGGGGCTGGTATTGGCAACACCACTGGTTGTCCTTGTAATCGTGCTGGTGCAGGAATTGTATCTTAAAAAAAACAGCACCTCGTAATGCAAGACGTAAAGAATGATAGCTCCTCTAAAAATTAAAATGGCCCACTATACCTGCTGCAAATGAAGCATATGCTGCAGGATTCCTTGTGCTTTCAAGCACGAGCAAACGTGAGACCAAAGAATGAGGTTAAAGCATGCGCTATAAGCTTGTGCAAACATGGATTGGAGGCTCCTTTTGTCAGAAACTTTTCTTTCCAGTGCACATGTTTTACATTCATCTGGGATAACTTAATCTTTTCCGGCAAGGGAAAAAGCGACTATCCGTTCATTCCATTCATTTAATCTTCAGCCTGCCTCTTATCCAATTACCTGCATTCACCACATGGTAATACAGCAGCGGTATAATCCACAAACTCACCAATACGCCTATGGACATGCCACCCAACATAGTAAGAGAAAGAGGCAGTTGCAGTTTTGCGCCCAAATCGCTGCCAAGCATTTGCGGTACAAGTGCAATTACGGTGGTAAGTGAAGTCATAATAATGGGCTTTAAGCGGCGCCGGCCACCCTCGTGAATGGCCGTCATCAAATCCATACCTTCTTTGCGCAATTGATTTACGGTATCAATTTTCAATATGGAATCGTTGATGATGATGCCCCCCATCACTATAAATCCAATCATAGACATGGCATTCACAGAATTGCCGGCCAAATAAAGCAATAGGGTTGCGAAGGCTATGTCAATGGGCAGTTCAACCAAAACTATCCATGGAATGCTTATGGATTCGAACTGGGCAGCGAGTATAAAAAACAACAGCATAACAGAAATCAATAATATAACTCCCATTTCACTCATCAGTTGCTTATTGCTGAAATAGCTGCCCGTGAAGTTGACGTCGAGGCCGGGTGATTGTCCCAGGATAGATTTAACCATACTTATGGCCCCGGGAGTTTGTTTGGCATCCACCTCAATGTTAAGCGGCACAAACACCCCTTCGGAACCGCCAAAAATGGTACGGTAATCAACGCTTTGCTCCAGACTTACCAAAGTTTTAACGGGTATTTTATTCCCAAGCCGGTTATTGACAAATAAGGTGTTTAGAGCCTGTTCCATGCTTATGGGCTCTGAACCAATCAAAATGGGGATATAACGGTCAACCGCTTTTAGATTGTCGGTGTAATTGCTGTTGAAAGCGGTTTTAAACAGGTTAACAATGGCATTGTAATCCACATTATACATGAAAAGCATTTCGGGTTTGGCGTGAACGATGTATTGCTGTCGCGATGGAATCGCCGACTGTGAAATGTTCAGTTGCCGGCTGATTTTTGCGGCTACTGCCTGCATTTCTTCAATGGTTGGTGGACTGTCGCTGTTTTGACCACTCACGCGTGCGGTAAGATTATTTTCATTACCTGAAAACACTTTCATAAAAGGATTTTCCGGTGCCCGAAACGTATAGGAGGCATTCGGATAATGTGTTTCGAAAAAGACCTGGAGCGAACGCATGCTTTCTTTTAAGGCCGTTGTATTGGCCAATTTCAGGTAGAGCTGACTCTCATAGGCACTCATATCCATGTCGCGGTTCAGCACAAACTGTTGCTCGCCAATAAAAGCATTGGATTGCTGCACATTGTTGCCGGCGGCCTGAATCAGATGTTGTATCCTGCGTCTGTTTTCATCCACATGAATATTTTCGTTCCAGTCAATGGCCACTATGGTTTCATTTTGAGGCAGTACGGGCAATTGTCGCTTATCGATTGCCGAAAAGGCAAAATAACCTCCTCCCAAAATCAGTAATACAACGGCCAAAGTACCCCACTGATGCCGGAATATAAAATCAAAACCTTTGTGGTAGGTATTTTCTAAATCAAAAAGTTTAACCCGTTTTAGAAATCCTATCTCTGCATGCCGGGGTTTTCGTTGCTGCACCAGATTAAAAAGTGTGGGAACCAGCGTAATGGAAACAACCAATGAAATGATTAATCCAATGGCAATAGCCATTGCCTGATCGTAAAAGAGTGCACCAGCAATGCCGCTCAGAAAGATAAGGGGGATAAATACGGCGCAGGATGTGAGTGTGGAGGATATGAGCGGTGCGATGACCTCGTTGGTGCCCCGGGTAATGGCGGTGAGCAAGGGCTCGCCCCTTTGCTGGTGCTGTATGATGTTGTCAATCACTACAATGGAGTTGTCAATCATCATCCCCACACCTAAAATCAATCCCGAAAGGGAAATAATATTGATAGATATCCCCAAAAGGAAAAAGAAAAACAGGCTGATGATGAGGGTTACCGGCATGGTAAGGGCAATGAGCAGCGGACTGCGGTAATCTTTGATAAACAGAAACATGATGATGATGGCCAGGAATGCTCCTTGAACCAGGTTGCTTTTAAGATTATCAATGGTGTAAGTAAGCAAAAAGGACTGGTCCTGACTGGTTTCGAATTCAATTTCGGGATAGGCAGCCTGGAAATCGGTAATCAGTTGGCTTACTTCGGCACGCATGGTTTCCACGCGGGCATCGCTGCTTTTGATAAGCGCCAGGCAAATGGCCTGTTGTCCCTGCGAGAGGTACAATCCCTGCATGGCTTGGGGTCGTATACCTATCCTGGCAATATCGCCCAGTGGAATTGGTTTTTCTGATACGTTTATCAGGGTT
>JAQVEI010000472.1 GCA_028697695.1 Lentimicrobiaceae bacterium | reverse complement strand
ACCTTCACCGGCATTCAACACCAGTTCGGGGTCAGTAGTTACCTGTCCATCAGCATCGTACCAGTTGTTGTTATCACGATAACCCATGATAGAGGTAGGATTTTTTAAATTATCCACATAAACAACATAGTCGCCACCCATATTTTCAGGATGCGGGCCCAGATTCTTAACTTCAGAAACTGTACGCGCCGGATACAGGGTATAGGGGTCGGTAAGCACTTTCTGATTGGCATCAAAACGGTCGATACGCACACCAACATTAAAAATTAAGTCGTCAAAAGCAAACTTATCCTGAATATAACCTGCCATATATATTGGGGTAAAGGGGGCAATTTCACGGGTAAAGTTACCGTTTGCATCTTTTTTGGTGAAGAAGTCATCAAAACTTGGGCTGTCTTTTAAGCTGATGCGTTTCCCGGTATGGGTATATCCGGCATAGGCTGCCAGATAATCGCCATCATTGAACAATTCATCGGCTGAGAACATATCCACACTCAAAGGTTCATTTAAGCGGGCTGTGTGCAACTTACCATTGGCATCATAATAATTGATGGTATAGGTATTGATATCGTAGGAATCAATATCAATCCAGTCGGTGCCATTCACCGGCAATCCCATGCGCTCGCGCAGTTGCTTGTCAAAATAAAACTGAGCATTGGCATCGTATAACCTGTTATAATATATGGTATCCATAAACACTCCACCCAGGTATACTTCATTTGGATTCTGGACATCAAGCTGTTCAATATGGAAGTTGGTTAATCCACGCATTTGAGCCCAAAACCCGGTAGGTGCATAGCTGTAGTAGCGGTCAACACGCTGCTCATAAATGAACCCAAACTGAAGCGCATGATTGCCTATATCGGCTGATGCATTGGCATTTAAAGAGTACTGTTCATTATCAACTACCTGATAGCCTGATTGATTGGCGCCGGGGCTTCCCCACAACCCGTAAACCGAAGGAGCACCCATGCCGTTGAGCAATCCGCCTCCCGAGATAATATTGTTCAGGTTGTTGTGGTAAAAGTTCTCCGGATAAAGTTCATAATATTGACGGGTATAATTTGCAGTAATGGGATTGACATCACCAGGGGTAAATACCACATTGCGGTCTCTGAACCCATTATGAATGTATGCACTTTTGCCGGTAATGGTATCCAGACCGAATTCGTATGATCTTACCTTGTCGGTTTCATATTTTCCAAGATAGCCGTAATTGAACAAATTATCTTTATGTTCAGCATCCTGTACTACACGGTTAAACCTGGTATAGTCAGCCTGAAGTGTATAGAAAACGTTCTTTATGAGTGATTTGCTTTCTTTATCAGCAGGAAAGCGCTGAGTAAACCGGCCAAATACCCTCCAGGTATTGTCTTTAATCTGGGCGTTTTTGTCGTAATTAAACATCGATTGTGCAAAGTTAAAATCGCGTCCGTCAGAAAAGTTGATGGAACCCCCAAGGGACAGGTTGATGTTTGGTCCGGTTTTCACATCAATTTTACCTGATACGTTAACATCAAGATTGCTGGTATTGGGCGTAAATTTTTGATAGCTCAGATCTTCCCTGCGAATGAAGTTGGAATTGTTATAAGTACCGAATCCCGTACCCGATAAGCGCAAAGGCTGCTGTTCTATACGCCTGAGAACATCATCCTTTACAAGGTATACACCGGTAGAGGTTGGCCTGCTGTCTTTATTGTATATTACTTCGCCGGCCACAAAATAGCCCAACAGCGAACTCGTTTTTTCTTTATTCCATAGCAGAGGGCCCTGCATGTTGAGTCCGGCTCTGTTGTATCCGTATGCATCCAGAAATTCTGAGGATTGTAACTCAATACCGGCGCCAAATTCACGACTGGGTCCTTTGGTGGTAACGTTGATAATACCTCCGGTAGCATCTCCATACTGTGCCGGCACACCTGAGAGGATAACCGATACCTGCTCAATGGCACTTTCAGGCAATGAGGAGGAACCACGCACGCGGATACCGTCAATATACATAACAGTGCCTTCTGATCGCTGTCCGCGAACACTTCCGCGTTCACCATCTGCCGAGAACACCCCTCCCACAGTGGTGGCAATGGCATTGGCCGAACGGTTGGGCATCTTGGAAATCTCTTCCGAGGTTACCGTTGCTCCAACGGATGTTTTGTCTTTGTCAATCAAGGGTACTTTGTAGTCTATTACCTCAAAAGTCTGAATCTCAATCATGGTTGATTCCATCTCGATATTCTGGAAGGTAATTTGATCCGACTTAATTATCAATCCGCGGATCAAAATAGGTTTATAACCAACAAAGGTAGCTTTAAGGTCATATTTACCTGGTGTAATGGGTTTGATGGTGTAGTTACCGTCAAAATCCGAAGTTGTTCCCCCGGCCTGAGTGCCTCCCAATTCCACGATAATGTTAACAAAAGGAAGCTCCTCCTTTGTTGTTTTATCGATCACTTTTCCTCTGAGTGTACCCGACTGTGAAAACGCCGCCACACCCGTAATCAGCACCAACCCAATAGTTAGCAGTAGATTTCTGATCATACCAAATGAATTTTTATGTTTAGATATTCTTGTATGTGTTGCTTATCCCGTAAAAAGTGGGTAAAGGTAACAATAAAATTATGTAAGCTCCAAAACTATTTGAAGTCACCGTGAACAAAATTAACTTTACCTTAAATATACCGTGGATTCAGTATCTCGGCATAGACCACTGCCTTACGCAGATCAAATTCTTCGTCAATAATTTCTTCCTCCTTTGTTTCGGTAGTCTCATTAAACTGCTGCATACGTTCAGGTTCCCTGTCACGATACATGTTGGCATACTGCTGTTCAAAATAAGATTCCGGGTATTCATCTTCAATATTTTCCAAGGACTGTGCTTCAGCCAGTGTCACGCCGGCTCCTTTCTCAGGATAGGCTGTTTCATCCTCCCATGATTCCTCAGCTTCAGTGAGTGGTCGCACCACAGGTGGCTGAGGATCCAGCATCTCTTCAAGAAATGAACGACGTGGAGCAGGTGCCGGTGCGGCGGGACGGTTGGCC
>JAQVEI010000471.1 GCA_028697695.1 Lentimicrobiaceae bacterium | reverse complement strand
GCTCTCATCATGGTCGGCCTGATTTTCGATATAATTTACCAGTACCTCTGTTAAATCCTTATCACAGCCGGCATCTGCCAACACCTTATCCACCGTAAGGCTGAGTAACATGTCGGTTTCCATCTCAACCTCAAAATTGCTCATTAACTTCAGGTCGAAAGCAAAGGTTCGAATAATTCTGTGTACAAAACTATCAATGGTTGACACAGCAAAATCATGATAATGATGAAGGATTAAACCAAGGGCCTTTTGAGCATTCTCCTGCAACGTGGCATTTTGAAGGCCTGTGAGTTTGAGCAACTGCTCCACCTTTTGCCTGTCATAGCCCGTAACAGCTTCCAGATTGGTACAAGCCAGCCAGGACAAGGTATCTACGATGCGCTGTTTTATTTCATTGGCTGCCTTGTTGGTAAAGGTAATGGCTAAAATATGCCGGAAATTTGAAGGACGCTTCAGTATTATACCCAAATATATCATCGTGAGCGTATGGGTTTTACCCGAACCGGCCGATGATTTATATACATGAAAGTTTCCCCCAATAGTAGTTTCTGACATAATTTCAATCTTTTAAACTCAGTATCCTCTGCAACTTTGCAGTCCACTGCATTTCCGTGCAATTGATTTCAGCAAAAATAATAATTTGTCTGCCCGATTCAAAAGCAAATTTTACGTTTGCTAATTTTTGAAGACTTATCTTTGCAGTTAATTATTTACCTTACGAATATATGAAAGACGAAAATCTGGTTTATGGCATACATCCGGTTATAGAGATCATTAAATCGGGCAAGGATATCGACCGCTTGTTTATACAACAGGGTTTGCAGGGCGAAATGCTGCCCGCACTGCGCCGTGCCATAAAGGAGCATGCAATACCTTACCAATATGTGCCGGCCGAAAAACTCAACCGTCTGGTAAGGGGTAACCATCAGGGCGTGGTATGTTTTGTATCTCCTGTTGATTTTCAACCTATAGAAAATCTGTTGATGTCGGTTTTTGAACAAGGGGATACTCCATTTTTTCTAATTCTGGACAGGGTTACTGACGTAAGAAATCTTGGAGCCATAGCACGTTCAGCCGCCTGCGCCGGGGTTCACGGCCTTATTGTTCCGGAGAAAGGAAGTGCACCCATCAATGGAGATGCAGTTAAAACCTCGGCTGGTGCCTTGGCTACCTTGCCGGTACATCGGAGTACCAACCTGAAAGCAACCATAGAATACCTCAAAAACAGCGGGTTAATGGTAGTTGCGGCTTCGGAACATGCCGAAAAGCATTATTACCACACCGATCTTAAAGGTCCCCTTGCTATTATTGCAGGCTCTGAAGAAAACGGTGTTTCAGACGAATACCTGCAACGTTGCGATGAAGTGATAAAAATACCCATTACCGGCAACATAGGGTCGCTTAATGTATCTGTAGCGGTAGGCATCATACTGTTTGAAGCTGTTAAACAGCGGCTTCAGGCAGGTTAACCTGCCTAATCAAAATTGAATTTGAGCTATGACTGTACTTAATGACACATCAGGCACGCTGAGCAACCGCAATTTTTATCTATGGATGGGTATTATCCTGCTGCTGGCCTTTGTCATGCGCTGTTATCATATAAATTTCTCCTATTCCAATGATGAGCTGAGTGCACTTTCACGCACCGGCTTTACTTCGTTTAAAGCATTGATTACCGAAGGAGTAATGGTAGATTTCCACCCCGCAGGGGTACAGGTGTTTTTAAATTACTGGGTTAAGCTTTTTGGCATGGACGAATGGATAGTAAGGCTGCCCTTTGTCATTGCCGGTACCCTGGGCATATGGCTGTCCATGCTTACGTTCGCACGCTGGTTTGGCCGCAAAGCTGCTTTACTTGCCGGCACAATGCTTATTTTCACCGAATTGTCCTTACTTTACGGACAAATAGCGCGTCCCTATGCTTCCGGATTTATGCTCAGCATGCTTACCGTTTATTTCTGGACACTTTTTTTACAAAAAGAAAAACCACGCTACGATTATGCCCTGGGCTTTGCAGTTAGTGCTGCTGCCTGCCTTTACAACCACCATTTTAGCGGGTTGTTTGCGTTTATAACCGGCGTAACCGGGTTATTCCTGGTTAAACGAAGTCATCTTAAATTGTACCTGTACGCAGGGGTTATTGCCACCCTGTTGTATGTGCCGCATTTACCGGTTACGCTGGCGCAAATGAGCGTGGGAGGCGTAGGAGAATGGTTGGGTAAACCCGGGCCAGGCTGGCCGCTTGAACACCTTGCCCTGTTGTTCAACAACTCATGGATAGTGCCGGCACTCGTTATAATCGCATTGGTAATGCAATTTAGATACTACAAGCCTTACGCGGATGCCAGCCTCTATAGAACGGTCTCGCTGGTTTTCTTTGCAACTCCGCTGCTTATCGGATATTTCTACAGCGTATATATCAATCCGGTGCTTCAGCACAGCATATTGCTGTTTTCAGCCCCATTTTTATTTGCACTTCTTTTTTCAGGCACTCATGGAATGCCGTTCAAGGTATTCAATATTGTCCTAACCATGCTGCTTGTGGGCGGTATATTGCAAACCATTTTCATTAACGATTACTACCACAAACAACATTTTGGTGAGTTCCGCGGTATTGCCGCCACAGTGAATACCTGGAACCAAAAATACGGCAAATCCAACATTACCCGGGCAATGAACATCAACAATCCCTGGTATCTCAACTTTTACCTGCAGGATGAAAATCCCGGATTTGTTCAGTCAGAAAACCGGGGTGAAGAAGATTTAAAAGAGTTGAGCCGTATAATTAATCAAAGCACTACACCCTATTTTATGTATGCCTGGTTAAAACCTACTCCCTCCGAAATTAACGATATTATCCAGGCAAGGTATCCCTGTATTGAACAAAAAGTCGATTTCAGCGGCATGTCAACAATAATACTATATTCGGCAACATTAAATTGCCCTGCACCTGCATCAGATACGCTCTTTATCATGGAGTCGACATTTCCCACCTCCAACAGTGATACGGGCGGAGTGGATTACCCCGAATTTTATCCC
>JAQVEI010000019.1 GCA_028697695.1 Lentimicrobiaceae bacterium | reverse complement strand
TGTTTCCCAGCTTCTCCTTAATTGCCTGCCGGCTCAAACCATAAATGCCTCCATAAAAGCGGAAGTTTTCAGCCACCGTGAGATCTTCATACAAAGAAAACCACTGACTCATATAACCAATACGCTCTTTAATCTTTTCGGCCTGGGTATATACATCATAGCCGGCCACCATCACCTGCCCCGAGGTCGGTTTGGATAAGCCGCATAAAATCCGCATAGCGGTCGTTTTTCCTGCACCGTTGGCTCCAAGAAATCCAAAAATTTCTCCCCGGGGTACTTCGAAGTTCAGGTGGTCGTTTGCCACAAAGTTCCCAAACTTTTTTACCAGATTGTTTACTTTGATAACTTTCGTTCGGTCGTCTTGTGTTTCTGTCATAAGGGGGCAGATTGTTGCATCAATTCTATAAAACAATCTTCAATACCCGGGGCTACCTGTTCCAGCAGCTCATATTGTATGTTGGCCGATTGAAGCCGGGTTTCCATCTTTGCCTGTTTGTCGGTTGCCGCAGGGGTGCTAAAGTGTATGTATGCTCCAAATATTTCCGCCCGGTGAACACCATCCAGTTGCCGGAGTTGATGTAAAGTGAGTGGGATATCTGCTGATTTTAACCTGTAGAGTTTTTTGGGGAAACCAGCAACAATCTGCCCGGGCGTGCCGGTGGCCATTATTTTGCCATGCTGCATCAGCGCGATGCGATCGCAAAGGCGGGCTTCATCCATGTAGGGGGTTGCAACCAATATGGTGATGCCTTCTTTTTTTAATGAGAGCAACATTTCCCAGAACTCCTGACGCGATACTGCATCCACCCCCGTGGTCGGCTCATCCAGAATAAGTATTTCGGGTTTGTGAATCAGCGCACACGACAGGGCCAGCTTTTGTTTCATGCCCCCCGATAAATCTGCCGCCCGGCGGCCTTCAAAGGGACGCAACTGACCATATATCTGCTCTACCAGATAAAGATTATCGCGGGTATTTACTTTGAAAATTTTTGCAAAAAAATCCAGGTTTTCACGTACGCTCAAGTCGCTGTAAAGGGAAAATTTTTGAGGCATGTAACCCAAAATTAGCCGAAGTTGACGGTATTGTGTTACTACATCCATGCCGGCGACTGTTGCCTTGCCTGTTTCAGGCAGCATCAGGGTGGTTAATATCCGGAACAGGCTGGTTTTGCCTTCCCCATCCGGGCCGATAAATCCAAAGATTTCGCCTTTGTATATGTCGAAATCAAGGCCATTCACAGCCATATGACTGCCATAGCTTTTGGTGAGCCGGCGACCGGTTATTGCAATATTGCTCACTGCTTATTTGCGTTGGGATTCTTCGCGGGTCCAAACGGCTGTTTTTCCCAGACCCATCCACGCTTTACCAATATAACCACGAAGATTGAGCTTGTTGCCCTGTATCTTCATATAGCTGTTGTACGTTTTACCGGTGGATGGATTGTATATGGAACCGCCACTCCATTCGTCTGCCGACGCATCAAAAGTAAAGTCGTTCAGTATGCGTAATCCCATAAGTTTACGCGTTTTCAGCCGGTCGTCCGGGTTGTGCTTATCGAGTTTTTCCCTGCCATTGGTCTCAAGTGGTTCTGCCAGCCACACGATTTCGCCATAATATTTTCCATTGTTCCCTTTGGATATCTTAATCTGGGAATTGGGCTTTCCGGTTTCCTCGCTGAGTGTCAACCAATATCCAACCACCCGGTCTGACTTGGTTTGGGCTTTAAGGGTAGTGGGAATGAAAAAAACGACAGACAGCAAGCTTATTAAAAGGATGTTTTTCATAGTTTATGGGTTTAGGTGAAAGATCTTCCGAAGATAGTTATTTTTTAAAAACCACCTCTGCCGGCATGGCAATTTTTAAGCTGCCATCATTGCGAACACTTAACTTAACCGCGTATACAAGGTTGACCCTTTCATCACGGGTCTGGATTATTTTAGGTGTAAATTCAGCCGAGGGTGATATCCAGGTAATGACTCCAGGCATTGCGCTCAGACCTTCGGGTGTGTCAATATACACCCTGGCTGTATCGCCTGTTTTTATTGCAGACAGCTCATTGCCATCCACATACACCCTCAAATCCATAAACCGGAGGTTGGCAATTTTATACAATGGCTTACCGTAGCCCGTTACTTCGCCGGTTTCTGCAAAACAATTGAGTACCGTACCTTCCACCGGATTAATCAGGTAACACTGCTGAATGGATCGGTCGAGTTGAGCAATTTGTGCATCTATTACCTTTAATTCATCGGATAAACCCGACAACTGACTGTTGGTGGCTTCAATCTGTCGATCGAGCACCCTGAGGTTACCGTTGATTTCATCGAGTTGCCTCGGGGTAGCGGCGTTCGCCTTCAGCAGATTCTCCGTGCGGTTTTTCTCAATGAGCAGGTTATGCTTTTGTTCAGTATAAATCGCCGACTGTGCGTGGATGGTTGTCGATTTGCCCCTTATGGCTGCATGCTGGGCTTTGAGCTGATTACGTTTTAGATGTAAATCAACGGTATCAATCAATCCAACAGTATCGCCTGCTTTCAGCTTTGCTCCTTCCAGCACGTTCAGCCAGCATATAATGCCGTTAGCCTGGGATGAAACAGTGGTTTCAACTGCTTCGAAATTTCCATAGGCATCGGCCTGCGGGCCACTTTTGGCGCAGGATAGCAGAAGCAGCAAACCAAATAATAAATACAGCAGCTTAAGAATTTTCATAACCGGTAACTTTTAAGAAACATATATTCCTAGTGTTGAGCATATCCCATTGTGGTTAAATACAGGGTTCGGGCATGCTGCAGTTGAATGTGATGCAACTGAAGATTAAGCTGAGCCCGGATATAGGCATTTTGTTCAGTCAGATAATCGGAGGAAGTAATCAAACCCTGGTCGAGCTGAACTGCAGCCGATTCGGCTACCGATTTTCTCAGGCTTATAATCCGGTGATCAGCGGCTATCAATGTTTCCAGCTTTACAATATCCTGTTTAATGCGTTGCAGCATAATGCGCAAATCTTGTTCGTAGGTTTCTTTCTGCATGTCAACCACCTGACTTTGAAGACCGAGAATGTCATGGTGTTTTTGATGTTGTTTCCAATCCCAAAGTTTCCATGAAAGACGAACCCCCACCATGGCATATGGATTAAATTCATCAGAAAGCATGTTTAAACCCGGCTTTCCATATCCCAGTAATCCAAAGGCGGACAGTCGTGGTATTATATCAAGTTTACTCATTTCCTGTTTCAGGCCGAGTTGTTGCTGTTGGGTAACCAACAAGCGATATTCAGGCCTTAGCCTGGTGTTGATGGCTGGCAGGTCATCGTAAACCGGTTCTGTAAGGATTACATCAGGGCTTAGCTCCAGACCGGTGAGTTCAGCCAACTGGTAGATGTCCGCGGCGCGGTTATGCACCAACCCGGCCAACGTCTGCTCCGTGTTAATCAGTTCAGCATCCAGCACCGATGCGTTTGCCGGCAAAATTGCGCCGTTTTCAACGCCGGCTCTTACCCGGGATAGACGGGCGCCAATTTCTTCCATGGCAGTTTTGAGCAATTTTTCATTCTCATTGGCCAGCAATATGCTAAAGAATACCTGATTAACCCGCGATCGTAAATTGTATTGTTCTATTTCCACGGCTCCCAGATTGAGCAACAACAATACATTTTCCATCTTTTTCTGACGGTTGAGTATGCCTCCATCCCAAATCAACTGATTGATTTCCAGGTTGGCCTTATAACTGTCCTTATCCATGGACGGGATGTCAATGGATGGCAGATGTATTGGTAACTCCGTAACCTCACTTTGCCAGGATGCCTGACCGCTGAGGCTTAAACCCGGCAGAAGCTGCTTATTTAGGGTTTCCACCTCCAATTCGTGCATTTGACGGTAAAGTCCCATTTTACGGGTAAGTGTCTGATGGCTAAGGGCCAGCTTCTGGCAAGTATCCAAAGTAAGAGGAATTACCGGTTGTGCCCCGGAAAGAAGACTGTGCAGCAAAATTATCCCTAATGCAATGAGCCGTATTTTCATGTATGTATGGGTTGTAAAATAAGCCGTAATATTTCCTGCTTCAGCACAGCGATAAAGGTATTGAGTTTTTCCGGATAAATCTCATTAAACCCATTAGAACCGTTCGCATCACAAATAGAAACATACATAATAAAATCAGGTTCACCAAAAAATGTCCGGTACAACCGGTTTTGGCTGCCGCTGTCCCATTACCCGTTCAGGGTGATCCACGGAGCACTTAAAATTTATACCAATTCCTTAAGGTTATCGGGCACACATTCGCTATGCAAACCTGGTCTGTGGAGCACAAACTCCTATACGTCGGGATTAGCAGGCATGTTGTTTAAGCATTTTTCAATAAGAACCGAAGATTTTAAAAGTAAAAATCAGGTCAGAAAGTTACACTTTACCCGCACCGGGAATAATCATTTGCTCCTTACAAGTGCGGTAGCATCAAACCCACGCAGCGTGAATACTCTCGTAGAATGGTTATTCTAAAAAACACTTTCTCTCCCGGGCTATGCAATGCATTCACACCGCATTCCACACGTATGCTCTGCTTTGTTGCGCTGTCGATTTTGCAGAAGGGCCTAAAACAGGGGAGCTATACCTTTACTTTTCAATGAACTCAAACGAGAGTAATATGGCCTGGATTTGTTTCAGGTGATCGTGTTTTCGTTCGCCGGGAGCATACACATACCCGTCAAGTGTGATAACGCGGTTATTTTTGGTGTCAACCAAAGTATAGCTGATGAAGGGGCCACCCATAAAGTCTTTTTTCACTTCCCATAAACCTCTGACTTCGGTGGCCGGGTATTTCTTAATTCTGAGGCTACGGGCCTGGGGTTCCATATATTCATCAGCTATAACCATATAGGAGTTCTCGCTGGGCCCGGGCACAAACAGTTCGGTAAACTGATTGCGAACCGATAGTATTTTCATTAGGCTGAATGCATTGGTATCGGTATAAGGATAGCTGTAAACCAGTATGCCCTGACTTAACTTATTGGCTTCGCGGCGAAACCACAGGAAATTGTCTTTTTCTTTGGCCAGGAAATAATCAGCCGGAATGTTCATACTTAAATTGAAATTCTCTTTTAATGCCCGGGCGGCTTTTAAATTAAGTGATTTCTTGTACAACTGTTGCAGACGTTCTATTTCTGCATTGCTATACATATTTAGAAAATCATTTTTTCGCTCTTCAAATGCAGTTTTTAGTTCAGCAAGAGATGCGGCTGAGATTTTAGCAACACTTTGCGGGGCTGCCCATACATCGCGGCGCATTTCAACCAGCGGTTGTTTCATGGCGCTGTCAATGGTGAGTATAAGTATATTGCGATGTATCTTGAGTACTCGCCCAAATTCATCTTCCTTAACATTAACCAGCCGGTAAAGTGGCTCAGGCTGGGGCAGTGCCGGTACCGGTCCATCAAAGAAAGAACGTACACTATCGCCCAGAGAGCTTTTCCATAAATTACGCTCCGCCACCACAAGCAGTTCTGATGGGCTGCCGGTAGATGATGCCTTAACCGGTGCTTCATCTTTACATGAAACCGAACCAATCAACAACAGCACCGGAACCAATAGGCTACTCAAACGAAGGAAAAGATTTTTTTTCATAACAATTTTTCTTGGTACAAAAGCAGGCATGTCGAAAACATAAATTTTCCGCACGGCCTCAGGAATTTCGGGTTATCTTTATACGCTGACCGGGCTTTATTTCATTCTCGTTTTTGATGTTGTTGAGTTTCATAAGATCATCCACACTTACTCCATTATGCTGTCGGGCAATTTTCCATAAGGTATCTCCCTGTTTTACCGTATAAAAGATATGGTCTAAATCATTGTTTTTGTTCCTTTTTGAATCGCTGCCCTCCACTTCCCGGGCTGCATGAGTGGTTTGTACTTTACCCACAATCAGGTTGTCACCCGGATGTATGGTATTGTTTTTCAGGTTGTTGTATTTTTTAAGTTCAACAACCGACAATCCATATTTGTTGGCAATCCGACCCAGCGATTCTCCGTTTATAACTCTATGGTAGCGGTTTTCGACAGTCACATTCACTTCTTTTTGGTCACTCTTAACAGCAGGAGCATCCTCCTGCACATTGTTTTGAACCAGAGTTTCAGGTTCAGTTGTGCCTTTGGCTGCTGTTGTGGATGGAGTTATCGCGGGTTTGGTTTTTTTTGCAGCAATATTAACGTCCATCGCACTTTCGGGGCGTACTATCAGTCGTTGCCCAATCTGGATTGTTGTACCTTTTAATCTATTCCAGCGCTGGAGGTCTTTAACGGAACACCTGTACTTTTGTGCTATACCTCCTAAGCTTTCACCTCTTTTTACCTTGTGGTACTCAGCCTGGGTGAGGGTTTTCATCATGGCAAGCACCTGTTCTTTTTCAATTTCAGCCTGTGTACGAAAAGCATACAGGGCAGCTTCATTGTTTACAAAATCAGGTATATTTTTCTTTTGTAGTCTCAGCGTATAGGCGTTTCCGGGTGTAGCCGGAATGATGCCGTTTTTATAGGATGGGTTCAAAAACTGAAGCTCCTCCAAGGGTACGTTCAACAGTTCGGAAATCTGGTAAAAAGTAAGGACGTCTTTAATTACCACGGTATCAATATCATAATGATAATAAAGTGGCATTACCGGCTTCAGGTTATGCTCAGCAGCATAGGCCATTACATAATTTACGGCGATAAAGGCGGGCACATAGCCTCGGGCTTCATTGGGTAAAAAAGGCCGGATTTGCCAAAAGTCCATCTTACCGCCCGAACGGCGAATGGCTTTGTTTACGTTGCCTGCTCCTGAATTATAGGCAGCCAGCACAAGCAACCAGTCATTGTACATTTTGTATAAATCATTCATATGCTGACAGGCGGCAACCGTGGATTTTATCGGGTCGCGCCGATCATCCACCAGAGAAGAAACATTTAAATTGTAAGCCTTACCGGTACCGTACATAAACTGCCACAATCCTGTTGCGCCAACAGGTGAACGTGCCGAGGCATTCAGGGCTGATTCCACTATGGCCAGATACTTAAGTTCCAAAGGCATATTAAACCTGTCCAACTGCTCCTCGAACAGCGGGAAATAGATTTGGGCCAGTCCCATAACCCGGGCTGTAAGGCTGCGCTTTTTGATGGCATATAGTTCAATATAATCCTTCACATATTGATTATAGGTAAGCGCAATGGGCGAATTGGCATCCAGCCTCTTTAAGCGGTTGTAGTAAACCGAATCTGCGTAAACCGGCACAAAACCCTGATTAAAACCAAAAACATTGCGCAACTGATCATCAGTTGGGCATTCAAAACCTTCAAAATAGCGGAGGTTGGCCAGGCTATCGAGGGAGGCGACAATAAAATCATCCTTAATAAATTCATACGTCTGCTCAGTAGTATCCGTTTGAGCATTAATTTCCTGACTTTGGCCAAAAACGCCTGAAAAGCAACATCCCAAAATGTTGAGAAAAATAAGAATAAAGATCCCTTTTTTCATGAATATGTTGTGTTAAAAACCATCCGCTGTAAAGCGGGCAGCAATTTCATTAAAATTTTTACCCGGAACATTTAATATTATCCGGTTTCATGATATTTTATGGTTGATTTCCGGTGTTTCCCTGCAGCCGGATCGCAAAAATAACCATATTATAATGAAAGTCAGGTTTTTTTAACATTTTTTTATTTTCATGATTCCATGTTCAAATGCTACCTTACATGAAACCAGCATTCTTACGGGTTGGTTATGATGCAAGCCGGGTGTCCACCTTCCCACATCAGCCAGCCATGAGGCAGCCCTGTGGTTGTGCAGCTCACCGCTGCCACGCATCACGCTGAAGCTGCTCATACTGCCATCAGTTTCTACAACAAAACACAGATAAACCTCATTATCAATGGGCAACATATTGAGTAACGTATATTTCCCCGAGATTTTTTCAGTCATACTGCCGGTATATTCCGGCATAACCTCAGCTACCACCCGTGGTGGCGGACTGCTTACCGGTTTGCCCGTTCCATCATCAAACAGAGGGCGGGCTGGTGATGGAGGCAGCATTATTATGTCGTAAGTCAGGATGCCTTCGCTATTGATTTGAGGTCCGACATTTTCAGGGTAAGCCAATGGATTGCTCACAGGAACATTGGAAGACAGGTGTCGCCGCGAAAACGTATTTATCTGTTTTATGGATATCAACGCAATAACACCTGTGGTTGCCAATAGCAACAGCGAGGCAGCATATTTAAGTGCCCGGCGTCCCGGCTTTAACCGGAAAGGCTTAAAAATGGATGCGTTGTTCTTCATTCCCGGCTGTTGTTCAGCAGGATAAGAGAAACGACGGTTCAGCTCATCATATGCTGCATCAAAATGGGCCTGGCCGGCCAGTTTTAATCCTTGCAGTGCATCTGAGCAAAACAGGCATTCTTTGGTGTGGGCCAATAGTAATGTCCTAACTTCATCCGTTACCTCGCCTGAATGCAACGATTTAAGCCCTGCACGGCTGAGGCAGCCATCAGAGTTAAAAAATTTTTGCACGTGGGATGTACTCATAGTTGAAAATTTTTTAACCTCGATTCAAGCATTTGTTTGAGGTTTCTTTTGCCATTTTGCAGATGGCTTTTTACCTGCTTTATACTGAAGTTTGTTTTGTATGAAATTTCTGCATAAGTGTGATTATCATAATAATAATAACTCACACACTGCTGCTGCCCGGGAGGCAACTCGTATAACAAACCGGGCAACACAGCAAGAAGCATATCTTTTTCATCTTCTTCATGATGCTGAAAAGAGGAATTTTCCATAAAAGTTTCTGAAAAAAAGTCTTCATTTAATGGTATTGTGTTTATCTTTTTCTGTTGCCTTAGGTGTTGAAGGCAATGATTGCGGCTCACTATATACAACCATGATTTGAATGACTTTATATCGTGGTGGTTGAGCTTGTCGAAGAGGCTTTCGAAAATTTCCATGGCGGCATCATTGGCTTCAACCGGATTGTGCAGGTATTTGAAACATACTCCCAGCACCAAATGAATATACCGGCGATAAAGCTCACCAATGTAAATCTTATTCCCACTCTTTTTGAACATCACACGCAATTGCAAATCACTCAAACGGTCAATTTCATTTGCGGAAGGGTTATTAATGTCCATAAAAAGCAGTTGTTTGAGCAAATATAGTTTTTCCTGCCGAATTTTGCAGAGCTGCATTAAAGTATAGATACATAAATAGACGGCATTCCACATTAAATTTTTGAATTTGCCAAAATAATTTCAGCCATCACTTCAAAACGATGTAAATAGCAAAAGGTGCTGAGCGGGATTTTATTGTGGAATTTCGACAAAATTGCATCCTGATATAAAAGATGTTTCACATAAAATATCAGATGTCATGGAAAGAAAGAAAAATCCGGTTGCCGAGCTGGAAACCCGTCGTTTTATGATGTTCCAACTGGGACTCATAATTTCACTTGGAGTAATCCTTATGGCCTTTGAATGGAAAACTCCTGATTACTCTGGCATTTCGCTTCCTGCAATGCATTATATTGATGGTCCGGAAGAAATTAACATTCAGTTGACCAGACAGCAGATTGAGGTTCCCAGGGTTATAAATACCACGCTGATGCGAATTACCGACAATAAAGATGAGCAGGCTGTTGACTTAATTATTGAGGCCGGGATAAGCCTTCAGGAATTTGTCCCCGAATTCGTAGCACCCGAATTGATTGAAGAACCTGCTGTGGAAAGTGAGGAACCTTTTATCGTGGTAGAAGATATGCCTGATTTTCCGGGAGGTGAAACCGCATTGATGCAATATTTATACAACAATATCGATTACCCGGCAGAAGCAAGGGAAAATAATATTACCGGTACCGTTTATATAACCTTCGTGGTTGAAAAAGACGGCAGTATTTCCGGAGTTGCTGCATTGCGCGAAGTAAGTGGAGGTTGCACGGAAGAAGCGCTAAGGGTAATACGTTCCATGCCCTGTTGGATACCCGGTAAGCAGCGTGGCATACCGGTAAGGGTTCGGGTAAATATTCCCGTAAAATTTAAGCTGCTTTAGTTAAAGTCACTGATATAAGGAAATGATGTATTGAACCCGCAGCAGTCAGCAATGGGGCAAAAGGCAAAAGAGTATGGCAAATACCCTCCCAGGTATTTACCATACTCTTTTTTTAAAGATTTATTCTATTGTAAAATTTAAAATATGCTTTTCTGCTTCATACATATGTGTATTTTTAGATATAAAATAAAAAAATAATTTTCCCTGCTTTTAGCCAACCCATATAACTGCAAAAAAGAAATAATAGGCAATTTACTTCATTATGATTAAATTAGTGGTTACTTTTGCCGGAAAATTCAAAGCTATGAAACCAACACATATTGAACACATTGGTATTGCGGTTAAAAGTCTGCAGGAAAGTATTCCTTATTATGAAGATATACTGGGTCTTAAATGCTACGCTATTGAAGAGGTGGCTGATCAAAAAGTAAAGACTGCGTTTTTCATGGTTGGTCAAACCAAGATCGAATTGCTTGAGAGCACTGATCCGGAAGGACCTATTGGTAAATTCGTTGAGAAGAAAGGCCCCGGAGTTCATCATATTGCTTTTGCAGTTGAGGATGTTCAGCAGATGTTAGATCATGCCGCTGAAAAAGGGGTTCAACTGATAGACAAGACTCCCCGAAAGGGTGCCGAGGGGTTGGAAATTGCCTTTTTGCATCCAAAATCAACACAGGGTGTTCTTACCGAATTTTGCCAGCATCCTAAAGAATAATCCATATCAAACTATTTAACCACCGGTCGTCATCACGATCAGAAAAAAAATCATCCTATGTCGTTTGAAAACAAAATCAAAGATCTACTCGATAAGCGGGAGCTTGCAAAACTTGGGGGTGGACAAAAGAGAATTGACAATCAACATGCCAAGGGAAAGTTAACGGCCAGAGAACGCATTGATTTGTTGCTTGATGAAGGCAGTTTCGAAGAATTTGACATGTTTGTTACGCACAGATGCACCAATTTCGGCATCGATAAACAGGAATTTCTTTCTGATGGCGTGGTTACCGGCCATGGTACCATTGATGGCAGGGTAGTTTACGTTTTTTCGCAGGATTTTACTGTTTTTGGTGGTTCGCTGAGTGAGGCTTTTGCCAATAAGATATGTAAAGTAATGGACCAGGCCATGAAGGTGGGTGCACCCGTTATCGGCATCAACGATTCAGGGGGAGCCCGTATTCAGGAAGGAGTAAACAGCCTGGCCGGTTATGCCGAAATTTTTCAACGCAATATTTTGGCTTCGGGCGTGATTCCGCAAATATCGGCCATTTTCGGCCCTTGTGCTGGTGGTGCGGTATATTCACCGGCGCTCACCGATTTCATAGTGATGAGCAAAAACACTTCAAATATGTTCGTAACCGGCCCCAAAGTGGTAAAAACAGTTACGGGCGAAGTAGTTACCGAGGAAGAACTTGGCGGAGCTATGGTACATGCCACCAAGTCGGGCATATCTCACTTTGTGGCTGACGACGAAGCGGAAGGTATTGCTCTGATTCGTAAGCTGCTGAGTTACCTGCCTCAGAATAACCTGGAAGAACCGCCCATCGCGGATTGTCCTGACCCGGCCGACAGGCTTGACGATTCCCTCAACTACATCATTCCCGACAATCCAAACAAACCCTATGATGTAAAAGATATCATCCATGCCATAGTTGATTGCAATGAGTTCCTGGAAATCCAGCGTAATTATGCACCCAACATCATTACCGGTTTTGGCCGCTTTAATGGTATGTCGGTAGGCATCATTGCCAATCAGCCCAGCTATCTGGCCGGTGTACTCGACATAAATGCTTCGCGCAAGGCCGCCCGTTTCGTAAGGTTCTGCGATGCATTTAACATTCCCTTGCTCACCCTGGTTGATGTGCCAGGTTTCCTCCCCGGAACTGCTCAGGAATATGGAGGCATTATCATCCATGGTGCAAAATTGCTGTATGCCTTTGGAGAGGCTACCGTGCCCAAAATTACCATAGTGTTGCGCAAAGCATATGGTGGTGCCTATTGTGTGATGAGTTCCAAGCATCTGAGGGGCGACATCAATTATGCCTGGCCCGGAGCCGAAATCGCCGTTATGGGCCCAAAGGGAGCCATAGAGGTGCTGTATAGCAAGAAGATAGCTGGATTTGCTGACGATGAAGAAAGAGAAAACTTTATCCGTGAAAGTGAGGAAGATTATAAAAACCAGTTTGCCAACCCATACAGAGCTGCAAAATATGGATATATTGATGATGTGATTGAACCCCGCAATACACGCTTCCGCATTATTCGCGCTCTTCAGGCCCTGGCAACCAAAAAGGACGTAAATCCGCCCAAAAAACATTCAAACATTCCTTTATAATGATGACGATGGCTGAAATAAAAAGAACAATCAACCTGGCCGGTACGCTTGCTGCGGTACTCATGTTGATGTTGACTGCCGGCCTTAGCAACGCGCAAAGCGTTTCCGATTTACGCATTAATGAGATTCTGGTAATAAATGATTCAAATTATGTTGATAACTACGGTCAGCGCAACGGATGGATAGAGATATTCAATACGGCATACAATACCGTTGACATCGGCGGGTTGTATCTGACCAATGAGCGGAATAATCCAACCAAATACCGCATTCCTACAGGAGACCCGTTAACCAAAATAGCGCCGCGCAATTACCTGCTGTTTTACGCGGATGAAAGACCCACACGCGGAATTCAACACCTTAACTTTAAGCTGACTGAAACCAATTATCTGGCCCTTTACGAAGGAAATGGCAAGACATTGATTGATGCGGTTGAATTTAAAGATCAAAAGCCGGATGTCTCATTCGGTAGAATAAAGGATGGGTCTTCAGAATGGGGTTTTTTGGATAAAACCACCCCGGGCTCCAATAATTTTACCGGTGAAATCATTACTTCGGGAGATAAGTTCCTCACAATGGATCCGTATGGTGTTGGAATGGCTGTAATCGCCATGAGTGTCGTATTTGGCGCCCTTATTTTGTTGTATATTTTCTTTAAAAACACCAAAGGGATCTACAGCATCAACCTAAAAGAGGTGTTCTCGAAAAAACAAAAAGAGCCTTTACC
>JAQVEI010000470.1 GCA_028697695.1 Lentimicrobiaceae bacterium | reverse complement strand
CACCCGATATAGGTTCACGCAATGACCCGGCCGGCAGTAAGTAATTGCCCGGATATGGATTTAAGTAATCGGTGAGTAAAATTGAAAAACCCGGTTTAACATACCTGTGCTGATAAGCATCATCAAGCAACACCACTTCGGTGCCGGGCTGCTTCTTCAGTAACTTACGTATTCCTCTTTTGCGACTTTCATCAACAAATACAGCAATATCAGGAAACTTCATCAGGTATTGCATCGGCTCATCACCCACTCCGGAAGCATTGTCGCCATATTCAGCCTGTCTGAAACCTCTGGTTTTGCGGCCATAACCCCGGCTAAGGGTAGCTACCTTCATCCCGGGAGACAACAAACGAATCAGGTATTCGATATGAGGGGTCTTTCCCGTACCACCCGTGGTGAGATTGCCCACACTGATAACAGGTAAGGGAAAACTGGTTTGCTTGATGATTCCAATGTCAAAAAGACCATTCCTTATCCTTATTATCAATCCGTATAAAAAAGCCAGTGGAAGCAGCAGGAGTCGTAGGATTTCCATGGCATAAAAGTACAACTTGATTTTTAATTCTGCAAATGAAAATATATTTACTATCTACCTATATTAATTTATTGTTCCGGCAGTCCACATTAAATCCTCGTTTTCTGCCTATTCAGTATGTGATGTAAAATTTTTAATCATCAACGTATTTTCTTATAGCTTACATTTTTTGTGGTGAAACCGGAAACGAATTGAACAATTAGATTTGGATTTTGTAACTTTGTTTAATGCAACACATTCTTTTTTGGACGACTGTTATTAAAATAAACCTGCAATAACTCAGCCTGGAAGCGTTTAATAATAAAAAACCTGAACATAGGTAACCAAAACCTCGTGTGGCCTCTGTTTTCAACAAGTGAAATTGTTGCTTCTTCAAGGGTTATTGAGAGATGTTATTAGGAGGCCACTATAATTTTTTAGGAATGATAAATTGAAAAATATTAACCAAATGACGAAAATTAAAGAAGTTTTAAACTACATTGAGCATCTTGCACCCTTGAGCCGGCAGGAAAGTTATGACAATTCGGGATTGCAGGCCGGTGATCCTGAAGCCGAAGTAAGTGGTATTTTAATCGCACTTGATTTAACTGAAGAAGTGATACAGGATGCAGTGGAGCAGGGAGCCAACCTGATAATTACACACCATCCCTTAATATTTAAACCTTTAAAAAACATCACCACGCATACGATGCCGGGGCGATGTTTGCTCAAAGCCATGCGGCATGGCATAGCCCTGTACGCTGCCCACACCAATTTGGACAATGTAATGGGCGGTGTAAATTCTATGATAGGGCAGAAGCTGGGTTTACATGATCTGCAGATATTGCAGCCTGTGTCAGGCATACTTCAAAAACTGGTGCTATTTGTGCCCCACGCACATGCTGATAAAGTACGCGAAGCCTTGTTTGTTGCCGGAGCCGGCCAAATTGGCCTTTACGATTCGTGCAGCTACAATCTGGAGGGCAGCGGCACGTTTCGTCCACTTCCGGGTACCCGGCCTTTCACCGGCGAAACCGGCAAACTTCACTTTGAGCCGGAAACCCGGATAGAAACCATATGTGAAACCCGGTTGCTGTCACGGATAGTGGAGGCTATGATTCAGGCACATGCTTACGAGGAGGTAGCCTGGGATGCTTATCCCCTTTCAAATAAGTTTACCGGTGCCGGTTCGGGTATGATGGGACGATTGGAAAATCCACTTCCTGAAATAGATTTCCTTACACGGGTAAAACAAACTTTTAATGCCGGCTGCGTGAAATACTCTCCCCTTAAAAATGAAGCTGTCAAAAGAGTGGCCTGGTGCGGCGGGTCAGGTAGCTTTCTGATACCCGATGCCATAGCGGCTAAAGCCGATGTGTTTATCACCGGTGAAATTAAATATCACGATTATTTTCTGGCTGAAGGGAAAATTGTGCTGATTGAAGCCGGGCATTATGAAACAGAGCAATATACCAGCCAATTATTATACCAGATTATTAAAGAAAAATTTACTAACTTTGCAACCCGAATTTCGAGAATTTGCACCAATCCCATCAATTATCTGTAAACCAAAAATATAGCAAGGAAAGATATGGCAAAATCAAAGTCTGTTAAGGCTTCCGACCCGGACGAAAACATCAAAACAAAGGAATCAGAAACTGCTGGCCGGATTGCCGCTCATGTTTCTATGTCATCTGCTGAGACTGAGGAAACCGAAATCTCTATTGAGAAAAAACTCATTGCGCTGTATAGCCTGCAACAAATTGATTCACAAATCGATAAGATTAAGATCATCCGTGGCGAGTTGCCGCTGGAAGTTGAGGATCTTGAAGATGAAATTGTTGGACTTCAAACCCGTATTGATAATTACATTCAGGAGATTCAATCGCTTAACACCTCCATCAAAGAAAAAGAAAACCAGATTAAAGACAGTCTGGCCCAGATTAAACGATATGAGGAGCAACAAAATAATGTGCGCAACAATCGTGAGTATGATTCGCTTAGCAAGGAGATAGAATTTCAGAATCTTGAAATTGCCCTGGCCCAAAAGCGTATCAAAGAGTTTGCACACCACTTGAATCTTAAAAATGAGGAGGTAAGTGCAGCCCAGAATATTATGAACGAACGTAAAAATGACCTGGAGATAAAGAAGGCCGAGCTGTCTGATATTGTTAAAGAAACTGAAAAGGAAGAGGTAGCGTTGAAGAAGAAATCAGGTGAATTTCAACGTATGATTGAAGACCGCTTGATAACGGCCTACACCCGCATCAGGGAAAATGCCCGCAATGGTTTGGCTGTGGTCAGCGTTGAGCGTGATGCCTGCGGAGGTTGTTTCAGTGCCATCCCGCCCCAGCGGCAGCTCGACATCCGTATGCATAAAAAAATTATCGTGTGTGAATATTGTGGCCGCATCCTGGTTGACCACGGTCTCGCGGAAAGTGTTACACCCTGATTCAGGGTTTCTTATAATAACAGGGAGGTGAAGGCCTCCCTTTTTTGTTAAAACAAACTTATGAAGTTCGTTTTTGCCTG
>JAQVEI010000469.1 GCA_028697695.1 Lentimicrobiaceae bacterium | reverse complement strand
TGATCATTGTGATACAATGCAACTTTGGTTCTGGTATTGCCCAAATCACAAATAAGAAAATGCATTCTAAGATCTTTAATTTATGCAGAGATACCGGGTGAAAACCAGTTAAATGCACGCTATTACACGGCAAAAATACCTGATTTACAAGGAATGTGATATATTTTTATTAAAATATTTGTTAAAATGAAAAATTCTTACGTAACTTTGCATCCGCTTAAAGGGTATCGTAGCTCAGTAGGTAGAGCAATGGACTGAAAATCCATGAGTCGCTGGTTCGATCCCGGCCGATACCACAAACAACAGGTGATTAATGCGAGTGCATTATCAACCTGTTGTTTTGTTTTATGCCTGATGGTTAATTGCTGCGATGATCTTCCCAAAACATGATGAGCTTCAAAAAAATCAATGCACCAACAATTTTTGAAAGCGTTTTATACCATCCTTACAATCAACAATAGCTATATAAAAGCCCGGTGTTGAAGGTGCAGCAAAAGGCGGCAAAGCAGAAGTTTGCCGGAAAGAACCGTCCATCTTTAACAGGGTGATACGCTCCACCATTTCGCTGTAATAGAAAAGCTCTCCTCTTCTTACAGGGTTTGGATAAATTAACCCACCTGGGTTCACTAAACCGGATGGAACAGTAGTCGTTGTTTCCATAGGATACCTGACGAATTTGGGGCGGTAGGTGTCTGCATCCAAACGGTCGTGCCAAACATCCTTGCATTGAGAAGGACAGGTGTAGGGTGGAATGGTATCTATCCAATCGTTCAGGTTGTATGAAATTAACAATCCCGTGCTATCAGTAAAGGCCGGATGTGCCTGCGCATTGTAGGTGAGTAGATAATGTCCGTTAAACTGGTCATCGATGGTGTAAATGGTTTTTTTATTCCCGAAAGGGCCCCAGGGGAAGGCACTCTCATAAAGATAAATATTTCTACCCAGTCCGCAGGTAAGGTATCCGTTCTCCTGAGTAAGCAGGTAGTAATTATTGCCATGTTTAAAAACACTAAATCCCGGCGAGACAGCGTCATCCATGATTTTAATCGCCTGAACAGGATCTGTGGTCCACGATGTGCCGTTGTAATATTCATAATTATGGAGTGGATTACCGGCTATAGGCATTCGGGCCACATAAGCTTCCCATACTATCCAGTTTAACTTATTTCCGTAAATATAGCGGAAACCATTTACAGTGTCTGTTATCACAGCTCTGCCAGTCAGGATATTGTTTTGTTCGGCCAATGGATAAATACCTTGAATTTGTAACTCCGGCAACAATAATTTAGCCAGATAAACGCCTTTATTTTCCATGTTTGCTCCTACTTCATCCAGATAAATAAATACGGTATCCAGATAAGTATAACCATGGCCCGGCCATAGGATTGCAGGCTCATTGGGCGCCAGCTTAAAAGTACTTCTCAGTACACCGGACTGTGTAGTGTCAATGTAAGTGTTGAGTACTTCCGGGTGTGTACTGTCCTGCAACACCATGCAGTTGCGAATTTGGAACAGACAGGGGAGGGTATTGTTCGTGGTATCTACATTGGCAAGGTAACTGTCACCAAACAACCAGATAACCCTGCCATCGGCCAAAGGAATGGAAATGGTTGCATCTCCGGCAGTCCAGCCACCCGAGTTTAACCTGAAATATGACGTGAACAAGCTGTCGGGAACAGCAACAGCCTGGCCTCTGACCACCGGGTTGACGCCAGACAACAGGCAAAGCAGGAGTATACAGGTTTTAAATTTCTTTATCATTCAAACAAATCAACATATCTAATAAGTATATTGTTGTTGTTGCATTAAAAAAACCAATAAAATCTTATATTTGGCAGATAAAACTCATTGCTTTTGCGATTAAATACGCTTTTCAGAAGAAAATCGGTAGCGCATATTTTGGCATCAGCCCGGAATGAGCGTGAGCAGGGTGCACAAATGCGCCAGGAATTAAACGTTCGTGACCTCACTGCTTTCGGTATTGCTGCCATTGTCGGTGCCGGAATCTTTAGCACCATAGGCAATGCTGCTGCCGCCGGTGGGCCTGCTGTTTCATTGCTTTTTATTTTTTCGGCTATTGCCTGTGGGTTTTCTGCATTGTGTTATGCTCAGTTTGCCTCTTCAATTCCGCTTAGCGGGAGTGCTTATACCTATGCTTACGCCAGTTTTGGAGAGTTAATGGCCTGGATCATCGGGTGGGACCTCATTATGGAGTATGCTGTTGGCAATATTGCTGTGGCCATCTCATGGTCGGGCTATTTTTGCGGCCTGCTGCAAGGTTTTGGCATAAATATTCCCGAATTTTTAACCATCGATTACCTTAGTGCCTCCCGTGGGTTTAACGAAGCTTCGCAACTACTGGCCGGGGGAGCTTTGCTCACAGAATTGCCCGGGGAGTTGGCTGAAGCCTATCAGGCATGGATTACAGCTCCTTCCCCCGGAGGTTTCAGACTGATTGCCGATATTCCGGCATTTGGAATAGTGGTTTTTATCACTTGGCTGGTGTACAGGGGCATACGAGAATCAAAGAGAGCCAGTAATATTATGGTGCTGCTTAAACTCACCATTTTACTGTTGGTTATTGCCGTAGGCGCCTTTTATGTAAACCCTGAAAACTGGAGCCCTTTCGCACCCAATGGCATTGGCGGAGTTCTTAAGGGAGTTTCCGGTGTTTTCTTTGCATACATAGGTTTCGATGCCATTTCAACCACGGCTGAAGAGTGTAAAAATCCTCAGCGTGATTTGCCGAGGTCAATGATCTACTCGCTGATAATTACCACCATATTGTATGTGGCCATAAGCCTGGTGCTTACAGGTATGGTAAGCTATCATTTGCTGGGTGTTTCCGACCCCCTGGCCTATGTTTTTAATAAACTGCATCTCACCCGATTTTCGGGCATTATTGCCCTGAGTGCCGTCATTGCCATGGCAAGTGTATTGCTTGTATTCCAAATTGGGTAGCCGCGTATATGGATGAGTATGAGCCGCGATGGGTTGTTGCCCCCGGTATTTTCAAAATTGCATCCACGATATCAAACGCCTGCCT
>JAQVEI010000468.1 GCA_028697695.1 Lentimicrobiaceae bacterium | reverse complement strand
AGAGAGAATAGAAGTGATAGTTAATCAGCTGAAAAAGCAGATGTATAGAAATGAGTTCAAAATTGTTCAATGGCAAGTTAAGAAGGGTAATTATATCAATCCTGAAGCTGCGGAAAACGCACCCTGTGAATGGAAGTGTTTCGATTCAGAAAAAGATCACTGGTATGGTCCTGATGAACATTATTGGTTCAAAGCATGCGTGTCTGTACCTGAAACTATGTCATTGGAGAAACTTGTTCTTAACATAAGTACACAAATTGATGAGTGGGATGATGGTAAAAATCCGCAGTTCCTTCTGTTTATAAATAATGTGCCAGTTCAAGGGATAGATATGAATCATAGAGAGGTATTTCTTGATGAAAATGCTGTTTCTGGAGGCTGCTTAGAGATTCAACTCGCGGCTTACACAGGAACACTGCACTCTGAGTTCAGGCTTATTGGAAGATTATGTGAGGTTATTTATCCAATATATAACCTCTATTATGATTTGTTGATGCCCTTACAAGGCTTGAGCAGAATGCCAAAGGATAGTATAGCTCGACTTGATATTGAGAAAATTCTCAATCAGACAATTAATCTAATTGATTTTAGAACCGTATATTCAAATGATTACTTCAATAGTATTAATGAAGCCGCAAATTACTTGCGTGTTGAGCTATACGAGAAGAAATCAGGCTATGATGAAGTGATAGCGTCATGTATTGGTCACACCCATATTGATGTTGCCTGGTGGTGGACTGTTGAGCAAACAAAGGAAAAAGTGGCAAGAAGCTTCGCTACTGTTCTTAAACTTATGGATGAGTATCCTGAGTATAAATTCATGTCAAGTCAACCGCAATTGTACGAGTTTGTTAAAGAACGTTATCCTGAAATTTACGACAGAATTAGACTGCGGGTTGCTGAAGGCCGTTGGGAAGTAGAAGGTGGAATGTGGCTTGAGGCAGACTGCAACCTTACCAGTGGAGAGAGCCTTGTAAGACAATTCCTATACGGTAAAAGTTTTTTTCAGCGTGAATTTGCTAATGATAACAAAGTTCTATGGTTGCCTGATGTTTTTGGCTATTCTGCAGCATTGCCTCAGATCTGTCGAAAATGCGGTATCGAATATTTTATGACAACTAAATTGTCCTGGAATCAGTTTAATAAAATACCTTGTGATACGTTCTATTGGAAGGGTATAGATGGTAGCGAAATATTCACTCATTTCATATCAACGTTGGGTGTAGGTCAGAGTGCCGAACGATTCTTCACCACATATAACGGTATGCTCCATCCAGATGCAATAATGGGAGCATGGGAACGTTATCAGCAGAAGGATATTGATAATGATTTATTGATTGCTTATGGTTATGGTGATGGTGGTGGCGGTCCTACCAGAAATATGCTTGAAACAGGTAGACGTATGGAGAAGGGTGTCATTGGTATTCCAAAAGTGCGTCAAATTTTCGCGCGTGAATATTTCGATGAGCTTGAAGCAAGGGTTAAGGATAACAAATATTTACCATCATGGGTGGGTGAATTCTATTTTGAGTACCATCGGGGAACATACACTTCAATGGCTCGAAACAAGAAAGCAAATCGCAGAAGTGAAATAATGTTGATGGATTTGGAGTTTATCTCATTATTGGCTGCAGATAAAAATGTTATTAATTCTTCCAGTATGTTAGCATATCCCCGAGAACAACTAAATGAGCTATGGAAATTGGTCTTGCTGAATCAATTTCACGATATACTGCCTGGCTCATCAATTAAGGAAGTATATGATGTCACCAAAACTTAGTATGAAAGGATTGAAACTGAATGCAATGACCTGATTGCAGATAGACTGCATGCTGTTTGTGGTTCGGGAGATAATTTTAGCGTGTTAAATACACTTGGTTTCGAACGAAGTGGAATAGTAGAATTAGGATTTGGTGATGTTTCCAGTTTGATTGACCAAGAAGGTAATGTTTATCCTGTTCAAGAAACTGAAAATGGTTCGATAGCATATATCAAGAATATTCCGCCAAAGGGCTTAAGAAGTTATTCCAAGTCGACGACAAAACACAGTGTTGAAAATCTGATGATCATAAAGGATAAAAAAATCGAAACACCTTATTATGTAGTGTTGTTTGATAAATCAGGCAATATTTGCTCTCTTATTGATAAACGTTGTGGACGAGAACTATTACCAAAAGACAAAGTCGCTAATCTATTTAGAATGTTTGAAGATAAGCCAATATATTATGATAACTGGGATATAGATGTATTCTACTCTGAGAAATATTGGGATATTCTTGAGCTTAATAAGTTTGAGTGGATCGAAGAAGGTCCGATTAGAGCAACTCTTTATATGGAGAGAACTTTTTCCAATTCAAAATTATGTCAGCACATTAGGTTTTATGCTGATGACGCACGAATCGATTTTAATACATGGGTTGACTGGAAGGAGAGTCAGCATTTATTGAAAGTGCTTTTCCCGTTGGATATTAATACAGATGAGGCAAGCTATGATATTCAATTTGGCAATGTTACAAGGAAGACTCATAAGAATACAAGTTGGGAACAGGCAAGATTTGAGAGTTGTGCCCATAAATGGATGGATGTCTCTGAAGGTAATTTCGGAGTTTCATTGTTGAATGACTGTAAATATGGTCACTCGGTGGATGACAATGTGATTGGATTGTCTCTAATAAAATCAGGAATAGAACCTAATCCAACGACGGATCAGGAAGAACATATTTTTACATATTCTCTATTCCCGCACCAAGGTTCCTGGCAGCAAGCTCAAACAGATCAGGCTGCCTATGCATTGAATCAACCGCTGTATTCTGTTGATTCTGCTTGGGCAGCAGAAGACTTCTGTTTCGTCAAGGTGAACAACAGTAATGTCATTATTGTAACAATTAAGCTTGCTGAAGATGGCAAAGGAATTATTATACGTGTTTATGAGAATCATAATGCCCGTACTTCAGCAGAGTTCACACTATATCGCAATCCAAATAAAGTGTATGAGTGCGATTTGCTTGAGAACAAGCTAAATCAGATTATCCCAAATGAAAACCGAGTTGAGTTC
>JAQVEI010000018.1 GCA_028697695.1 Lentimicrobiaceae bacterium | reverse complement strand
CACATAACAGATTTGTAAATACGCTGTCTGAGCGTAAGGCAGTATTTTGGAAAATGTTTTCACACTTCACTAAACCAAATGAAGAACTTAAATATGTTTGTGAAGTTAATTATTAGACTTTATATAATCAATGGCTATTTCAGGGATTACGATCCGAAATTTAGGAATTCATTTTATGGTGCCTTAGATAAAAATGGCCTTGGATTTACCGAACTAAAATTCAATTGTAAAAAGCCTGATGAGGACCTGAACTGGGGTTATATCAATTACCTGCAGATGGAAAATCTGTTGTTGGTGCCACAGTTTGGAATAGATGAAGACAGACAGGCTCTTGAGCAGATCAGCCTGACATTCCCTGAATATGTAGTTAAAGGAAAGATTGAAACACTTGATTCTAGCAGTATAATTCAACATGGTGGTGTGTTGAATTGTGTATCGTGGAATATTAAACAGTAAATAAATTTTCTTTCAAAAGCGGAATCGAAAAATCGGCCATTTATATGAATTGGCAAACGGCATTTTTACGACTTTCTTGGGGTGGCGGTCGGGGAAGTGGGGGCGCGTGGGTGGTGTATGGGTGAGTGATGGCGATAATGAACTGTGAGGGCAGGTGGCAGCTATTGAGCCAGCTGCCGTTTTTATTTCACGGCATGTTGGCGAAGTGCTGCCTGCGGGAAGGGGTTTATTATTGACAGCGCTTACGCATACCTAGAGAGAAGTTTGTTTTGGTAGCGGCTTTAATACTGCCTGGCCCGGGTGAACGAAAGGTAAGCGGACGTTGCATAAATGAGAATTTGGCTGTGTGCTTATGAGCGGTGACGAATTGGCTGGCAGTGAGGCACGAGCTGTCAGCTAATGAGGAACGAAATCATGCAGGGCAGGCAAGATAAGCTTACAGACAAATTGGAATGTTGCGTAGGGAGCGTTCCTGAGTGAGACCGGAACTGGCTGTATGGGTAGTTAAGAAAAAGTTGGTTTTTGAAAGAGAATTGAAAAGGAGGCGCGGGAAGGCATTTGTTTGAAGATATTTTTCTTGTTATGAGGCGCGGTGGTGTGTGGGTATGGCATTGCTCCTCTGCCATACTCACACCTGAAGATAGGCTTGTTAGAATCCAGAAAGTAATACTGTGCTATCAAAGCGAGTGAGGCGTAACGAAAGGTGGATCACATGAGTATGCTAATGTGTCCCCTGGAGTGTAGCCGATTGAGCGGAGATGGCACTGTATGGGTAGTTTTGATCGATGGTGTTTTAAATTGGATTTAAAGGGGGCCGGTGTTTGATGGTTTTTGGTTTGGATGATGGATTTGTTTGTTTTGTACGTATGGCTTCCCGGGACTGGTTGGCCGGGTGAAGGATTGAGCCTGGTCGGACAGGAACGGGAGGCCGGTTTGAAAGAGGATTTGAAAATATGTTCATTTGAAAATTGGTGGTGTTTTACTCTGGTTTGGGTGGGTCGGTATGGTGAAAGATTGAGCTGTACCGGGACGCACGAACCTGAGTAATGGAGGATGGGAATTAGAACACTGATGACACTGATTGGACGGATGGTCGCGGATATTGAAAGCTGAAGTGTTTTTCAGAGGAGGGTCCTGGAATTGGTTGTTTATTGTGATGGAGCGGAACGGCTTGACCTGTGAATGGAGCCTGCATAGAATGGAGCAGGGGGAGCAGGGTTCGTTTGGGCGATAGCCCAAGCGCCCTGCGATGGAAAGGCTTGCGGGAGAGCGGAATGACATGCAGGTGGAATGAGCAGGGCGGAGAAGTGGAGCGGGTTTTATTGAGTATTTTTCCCGGAATTTCATTAGAAGTTTGTGGGTGTTTTTAAGGGGCGGGCAGGCCGTGCGAGCTATTTAACATAATGTCCCATTATGGTTGCTGTTTTTATCAATCAAAAATTCCGCTAGATATTTTGACCAAAAACATGCCCATAATGCCGCATTATGTTATATAGCGGGGGTGTGTTGTTTTTTTCTGGCACAAGCGCAGTGGTGGTGGTGGTGGTGGGAACGGAGTGATCTTTTTGCTTTGTGGCGTTGGCTTGCGCTTTGCTTTTCCCGAAGGATTGAGGGAAAACAATGGGCAAATGTGCGGTGGGCTTGCAAAAAGTGTGACAGAAAAAAACAACGAAGGGAAGGTACGGGAAGGCCTTCTATTTGCTAAAAATTATGATATTTGAATATGGATCTAGTCAAACGACCGGGACAGGGCCAAGTGAAGATAGGATTTATACATTAATTCTAATAATTAGTTCGTGATGGGATGCAGTTGATTAATCATTTGGATTTCCGTAAGATTGATTAACAAATGAAATCCTCACGATTCAATGGGGTAGAGCAGCAAGCGCGGTGATGTTTTAAAATGAATGTCTTGTCATCCGCACTAAGTGTTTTAACCCAGCTTATTTTTTCTTTATATGAACAGGAATCAATAACCCTAAATGGGCATTTTTCGGTTCTGGCGTGATGGGGACAACTAAATACCAGGGTATAAATTTTTGTGTCAATATTCATGATAGATACCTAAACCATTGATTTGTTTACGAAATTATTGATAAGAAAAAATGTGTTTGTCAAGCTATTATAGAGTCGATTATTTTGTTTTGAAGTTGGACGAAAAACGACAAGTCTGGCACCTTTGAAAGGGTCAGCTTTTAGACTGCTTTCAGACTCAACAAAAAGGGGCGATCCTTGCGGATCGCCCCAATATTAACCAACTAATTACATTTGTGCAACAAAGCACTTTTTTATTAACAACAAATCTATTTTCTATTATTATTTTCTTCTGTTTTTAACTAAGTAACAGGATGTTCAAGTTAATTTATAATCACCGTCTTAAAGATTGGTTTGTTATTACTGATAATTCTGAGCAAATAATTACCCGATGGGAGGTTTTGTACCGGGATTGAAACCGTTTCGTGCGTATCAGGGTTTTCGTTTTGATACACCTGAATGCCCAACAAATTGGTGAGTGTTATTTGCTGCATAACACTATTGTCCTGCATTTTAACCATGAGGTTGTCGGAAGCAGGATTTGGATAGACCAAAAGACCAGCACCATTTTCTGAAATACCCAGACAGACATCCACAAAAAGAAACAGGGACGATTGGCTTGTGCATCCAAATGAATTGGAATAGGTATAGGTAATCTCATGGGTTCCGGCACCAGCCTGAGCGGGATCAAAGATGTTGTTGTCGACCCCGTTGCCAGAGTAAGTTCCTCCTTCAGGTGTTCCACCGGTAAGTGTAACCGGTTCCCAGTCTTCGATACATAAAGTATCAGGTTCAAACCCGGGCCAGCTAACCTCTGGCAGAGGGTTGACTACTGCAGTAATTGTATTGGATGTTACCGGATTTTCGGTGGTACACATTTCACTGGAAGTGAAGACCATAGAAACGACATCGGCATTTTCGGCCACATAAGCAAAGTTCAGGGTATTTTCACCAGCCGGAGAACCGTTAACCATCCATTGGTAATCTGGTTGTGAACCACCACCGGTTGTGGAAGCGGTAAAACTAAATTCCGATCCATCACAAAGGTTGTTCTGTTGAACAGTGATCGTGTTAGTTACCTCTACAATTGTAGAAACCTGCATTTGAATGATGTTGGATATTGCCTGGTTATTGGTTGTGCAACCCAATGAAGAAGTCATTACCACATACACCAGATCGCCATTTGCAGGAATGTAGGAGTAGGTTTCACTGCTGCCTGAAGGATTTCCGTTAACAAACCACTGGTAAACAGGAGAATCGCCCCCATTCACAGGAGTCGCGGTAAAAGTAGATTGTGTTCCTTCACAAACATTGTTCTGATCCACCTCAATGGTGGCGGAAACTTCCACGGGTTCGGTAACCTGTAAGACGATTGTATTGGATGTCACCTGACCTTCGATAACGCAATCAAGGGAAGATGCTGCTAATACATATACTTCATCACCATTAGAAGGAGCATAGGAAAATTCAGGGCTGTTGGTTCCGGTTACTTCACCGTTTACAAACCAAAGATAATCCGGAGAATCGCCCCCGTTCACCATGGTGGCTGTAAAAACCACAGGTGTACCTGCACAAACATTATTTTGATCGACAGTGATGGCCGCAGTAACCTCAACCGGATCGGTAACCTCAACAACAAGTGTATTTGATTGTGCAGGGTTATTACTAACACAGTCAAGCGATGATGTAACAATAACATATACTTCATCATTATTGCTTGGGTCAAAAGAGAATTCCGGGCTATTGGTTCCCGCAGCTGTTTCATTCACAAACCATTGGTAAGAGGGGGCATTACCCCCATTTAATGGTGTTGCTATAAATAAAGCAGAAGATCCTGTACATACTGTGTTTTGTCCAAGTACGATATTAACAGAAACGGCGTCCGCAGGATTGGTTACCTCCATCTGAATGGTTTCTGAAAACGCCGGGTTATTCATAACACATTCTAGAGATGATATTAACTCAACATAAACCTCATCGTTATTGCTTGGGATGTAGGTGTATTCCGGGCTATTGGTTCCTGTAGCTGTTCCGTTCACATACCACTGATAGACTGGGTTAGCACCACCGCTTAGGGGAGCAGCAGTGAAAGTAACCGGTGTACCCGCACAAACATTGACTTGGTCAACCGATAGGATTACAGAAACCGTTTCGGTGGGAGTGGTTACTTCCATCTGAATAGTGTTTGATTGTGCAGGGTTATTGGTGACACACTCAAGAGAGGAGGTCAACTGAACACCTACGATGTCCCCGTTCACGGGAATGTAGGTGAAATCAGGACTATTGCTACCACTTTCTATGTTATTTACATACCATTGGTAATCAGGTGTATCACCAGCATTGACTGCAGTTGTCGTATAGGTTACAGAAGTACCTGCACAAATTTGATTGTTATCGGCCTCAATCATTACATCAGCAGGCACGATCGCAACCGGTATAACAGCCATTGCCTGTGCGGGACCATCCCCCCAGCCATTGGATGGGATAACAATAATGGTACCTGTCATATTTCCTGTTGTCACTATTACTTCATTGGTACCCTGGCCGTTTGTGATTAACCAGTCAGATGGGACCTGCCATGTATAAGTTACACCTGATACATTGTCGACGCTATAGGTTTGGGTTGATCCTATGCAGGGGGTAGCAGATCCGTTTATTGCACCTGGCATATCGGGTGCGCTACCTGATAAAGCACGACGATATACAGGTTGACCGACCAGAAAATTGCCCGAATACAGGTAGTTCCCTTCCACAAGCAGTGATTTGGCAAAAGGAGGATTTGGGTAGCCATCGTTAATCGCGACCCAGCTATCCCCATTATTTGTAGATTTATAAATCCCGGAAGTAGTCCCTGCAAAAAGGTCTGTTCCATTAACGGTTAATGAATAGACATCAAAATTTCCTAACCCTGTATTTACTGGAACCCAGGTTACACCGTTATCACCTGAACGATATATTCCAAGTGGCGTAAGATTCGGATCTTCAAAATAGTTTGCCGTACCTGCAAAAATATAATCTCCGCTTACAGCAAATGAACTTATTGGAATATTGGCCATAGCCGGGTAACATGTAACCCAGTTCAATCCATTGTCACTTGATTTAAATACACCATTTACAGTACCAGCATACATAGTAGATCCATTTTCCAATAATGAAAGCACACCGGGGTATCCTCCCCATGGATTTAAATTCCATATACCTGATGTAACATTCCAACTATCACCATTATCAGTCGAATAGTAAACTCCGTATTCTGCCCCACAGCCTGCAAAAAGGGTATCTCCTATCGATAGAAAGGTATAAGCTGCACCCCAAATCACGTCGCTGAATCCAGGGAGTGCATTCCATGTAATACCATAATCAGTTGAACGGTAACAGCTTCCTTCAGTTCCAACAAACAGCGATGTTCCATGTAAACATGGACCGGCATCAGCAGAAATGTTACCTGTGACCCAGGTATCACCTTCATCTGATGATGTATAAATAGCACCTTCATACGTGGAAGCCAAAATATCCGAATTTAATCCATGTGTGAGATTTCTTGTGCTTACGCCAGTTATGCCCTGGTTGACTGAAGCCCATGTGTTTGAATTATCTGAGGATACATAAATACCTTTATTTGAAACACCTGAATAAATATCAGAACCTACCAATAAGAGGTGGTGAAATTGTTGACCAGTCATATTACCACCTGTTTGCATCCAGTTTATCGTTCCCGTGTTGTTTGATCGATAAAGTCCCGCATTGGTTCCTACATAAATGTCACTATCTTTAATTATCATTGTCCTGACCCTTTGAGCTGCTCCTGTTGGCAATCCGTTATTTTCAGCTGTCCAGGTATTGCCATTATTCACTAAACGAAAGACACCTTGTCCTATTGTTCCGACAAAAATATCAGTTCCAATGACGGCAAAACTTCCAAAGGTTCGGCTTGATATATTACCTAAGCCAGAATTAACAGCGTCCCAGGTTAATCCATTATCGGCGGACCTAAATATTCCTTTTTGACCTGTCCCGGCATATAAATATGAACCACAGAAAGCCATCGCTTTAATATCAGGCAAATTAGGAAGAGTAATTCCAGGAAAGTTATTGTCGTTCCGTGAAGTCCATGTGAGGCCACTATCTTCTGAAACATAAAAGCCGCTAAAACCTCCTGCAAAAGTGGTTACACCATCGGTTATAATAACATTGGGCGAAGATAATTGGGGAGAATAGTTACTGGACTGCCAGGTGGCTCCATTATCTGGCGATTGATAAATCCCGTTACTACTTACAATCAGTGTTGATCCTATGGATGCAAGTGAATTTAAGGAGGGTATTCCATCAATGACAGACCATGTAGCTCCATTGTTCGAAGATTTAAAGGCGCCATTACCATATATTCCTAAACCCGTTCCTGCGAAAAGAATGTTGTCGTTGTTGGCCAAACAAGTTATTGACCCTCCATAAGGTCCGTTGGTTGGCTCCCATGTTTGGGCATAAATTGTATCAGAAAAATGGAAAAAAACCATTGTAAAACTGATCAAAATTGAAAGACGTAACTGATTTTTCATTTGTTTACTTTTTTTTAATTATTGCTTTATTGGATTTAGAATTATACGCAATTTTATTTTGGGCACTCATAAGCATTTCCAAATTAGAGTCGATAAGTTTGTTCAGGACAGCCCGCTGAAGTTCCAGTTGTTTAATGTATTTGATATTTTCAGTGACATTGTCTGAATTTTCTGGACTATCTCCTTCTTTACTGTTTATAGGATGTTCGTTAACCTCTTGCATTTGTCATCAATTTTTAATGTCCATATTGTGTTTAAAATACAGAACTTGTATATTGTTAGAGATTGAACTTAGGACGGTAAAATGGCTATTCTTCGAGTGAAACTTTTGATCGGAGATGGTAATATTTACGAAAAACATACAATGCTCCCAGAGATAATAAAAGAGTCAATCCGTTTCCTATTGGAGCACCACCTCCGACCACTTCATTGCCCCCTGCAGAAGGGTTTGACGGAGGTTCAGGCGGGCCTTGCGCCAATACTTGTTGGACGGAGATGAATAAAAAGCTGAACAAGAAGATTTTTAAGAATGTCTTTTTCATGATTTTAATATTAACGGATGAATACTTTTTCTGAATAAACTTGGTTGAATGTGGTTATCCTTACAATTGCCACTCCGATATGCCTTGGTGAAGTAAAAGTAGTTGGTGAGGAAAGCACAAGCTGTTTACGAAATAATAACTGCCCGGTGATATCGAATAGTTCTACCGATGCTTGTTGTCCAGTGAGTGCCGGTATTTGAATATTAATTTGATTTTCATGGGCCCAAATATGAGAATTGTTGGTATTGTTTTCATCAATTGAATTAACACCATAGAAATAAAGGTTGAAACGCATTACATCGTCATCGGCACTATATGCAAAATGGTAAATCGGGGTCTCTTTCAGGTTAATCATCTTATTCAGCAGCTTATCTTCGAGGAAAATTGTCGCAGTTGATTCAAAACTATCAAAACCATTTGCTGTAAATTCAAATTGTCCATCCTCAAAATATTCCAGACCAACAGGAACAGTCACCGTATTGCCCGTATGATTCAAAGCGTTGATCGTCATCTTAAATCCATCTTCAGATATTGAATACATCTGTGGCGCATCCTCAGCTCCATAGAGTTTGTCTGCATCATACAAGCCCCGATCACCATTTGCAAGTGATGAGAACCGAACAACTAATTCGTCGGATGATACAGAGTCAGAAACACTTAAATGAAAAACCTCAGGGACGTCAATATTGTAATCTTTATAAAAGGATTGAGCATCGTGCATCCTGATGTCATTGGTCATGGTCAATATTGGATTTGATCCATTGGATTTTACAAAGAACGACTGACCCACCGGAATTATACCTGAACCGGCGGTGCCTGCCCCGGAACTCCAGGTTACGTAGTTGTTGCTTACCGGATTCCATATATAAAACGCATCCTGTAGGTTGGTTTTTGTCCAACCGCTTGTGGCATCCCAATCGATAGGCGATGGGTAAGGGTTGGGTACCAGATTGAATTCGTCCGCGGCATTTGTTGGTGTTGATACAGTGAATGTTCCATCATTCAGCTGCCCGGTGAAATCAATGGTAGAATTTGTATTTGGATAAAACACCATATATCCTTTGTTATTATCGAGGGGCGTAGTTGTTGGGCTACCCAGAGATACCCATACCTGAGTTCCCGGATCAAACTCGTAAAGGTACATCCCCATGAATTGGGCTGCCGTAATAGCAGCATTCAGGGGCACGGATACGAGATGGAAATCCATGGTTCCATTGGGGTCAGGGTTACCTGTTAGATAGCGTTCTATGGTAGCATCCACATTTGCTGTGTTGTGGAGTAATGATGCTGTTCCGGTGGCATCGGATTTCAAAATAAGGCCAGAAGTACCTGCGTTGTTGGTGAGTGTGCCATTTACTGTTAATGATTTCCCGTAATTAATCGTCAGGATGGCTCCTGATTCAATGGTTAGGTTATTGCATTCAGCCGGATTGTTTGCCCCTTGATTAATAATTGGGTCGTTGGTCACATTTGGGATGATCACATCTGTACTTGTCCCCGGGGTGCCTTCTGGATTCCAGTTGGTGGAATTGTTCCAATCGTTATCTGTTGCCCCAGACCAGATTGAAGGTCCCGCGGTTACCTCATAGGCACCTAAGGTTGGCGCTGTTATACTACGTGTTGTTCCTACAATATCGGTTGTGATACCGCTGATCGGTATTCCTACTCCAATTACAGGTGAACCAGATAAAGGCAACAGATTGGAGGAGGAGGTGAACAGTGGATCGGCACTAATGGAATTCAAGTCAAAACCAGATCCTGTTTGCCAATCTGTTAAAGTTAAATAGTTATTGCTAAGAAAACCCACATAATTATTTATGCCAGTAGAGATGAAGTAATTGTTGTAATCGAGGTTCGTTGTTCCCCCAGTTATGTAAACACAGTATTTTGATATGCTACCATTGGGTGAGAAGTTGGCGAAATTATTGTTTTCGAGGCTTACCGTACCACTTGCTGTGGTACCATTATAGAAACAAGCCGAGGAAGGGAATTCATCCTCGTCAATACGAACCGAATTGAAGTAAAAATTTCCTACGCCAAATCCCGATAACACCAATCCATAAATAACCTTGGTGCTCATAGGACTGGTTGTACCATGTTCAAGTCCATATATTGAATTGTTATAAACATCAAAGCTGGCTCCGATATATTCATAGACTTCCATACCAGAAACAACAGAAGTGTAGGTATAGTAGGTGGTTTTTATATCATGAATAATATTGTTATAAATTTTGTTGTTTATTCCTTTGGCGAATTGCAGGTATAATCCATAAACTTTTACTGCACCAGTGACCGTAACATTCCGTATTAGGTTGTTGTATATTTCTATATCAGAGGAAGCGTAGATGTAAATACCATAAGTCAACGTGTTGCTATTACCTATATCATCGGCAGCGTCAGCCCCAACCGTACTGTTTTTTATAATACATGAAATATCAGGATAGTTAAGATATCCATATAATTTTATTCCCAGATAAGAATTTTGGACAAAAACATTGTCGTAAACATTATATGAATTAGCACCACCAGCATTTGATGGATTTGGAAAAGCCCGTTGATAAATGCCAATTGTTGACTTGTTGCTTCGAAACAAAGTGATTGTACAGTTTTTAATTGTATTTGATTGTGCTCCATTGGAGTTAGTAGCGTTAACAATGTAATAACCACTGGTCACACTTGAAGAACCTGCCGTAACATCAATACCGTCAAATGTAAAGTAGTCGCCCCCTTTAATGGTTATTCCAACTCCTGAAGAAGGTTGGATAACGGGGTTGGCACCTGTTCCCGATTTTTGGAATACAATGGGGTTTGCTTCGGTACCGGTTGCCGTAATTATCGGGCAATTTTCGGTTGATACAAAATCTGCATCTACATTAAATGTAACACCACCCGAACCTACACCTAAAGAGTTCAGATCGTTGATGGCATCAGTAAAAGAAACATAATCACCACCCGAAGCTTTAATGGTTTTTATACCGGTAAGTTGTGCCAGGCCAACACTTGTTATAAAAAGTGCCGAGAAAAGTAAGAGTAAATTTTTCATATAAAACTGTATTGGAAATATTAGTAATCTCTTATCCTAAGTCGAGCAATCTGTTTTTTACATCGACATGGCAAAAGTCTTTTGCTTTTATCGTAAAAAAAAATAAATCGTCACGACAATTAAATCACCTAGGATAAAAATCATCTGTACATTATCTGTACATACAGCCTTATCTATTTAATAATGAATGTTGTATGAATTTACCGAAAAAAGGCGGATCCGCTATTATTCCACTAAAAGATACGGTGTGATTGTATTAACCGGATACTATAAGTAAATTGACGGGTAAAAATTTTTTATAACTGCGACAGAAAAATGACCAGGTTTGTATCAGACCCGGGAAGCCCTAATTTCTTTCGAAGCCGGTATCGGGCCCTGTCAATTGTGGGAGGTAATTGTCCAGTAAGTTCGGCAATATCTTTTGTAGACATGTTTAACCTAAGAAAGGCGCATAATTTCAATTCGTTTTGTGTTAAATCAGGATAGGATTTTAGCAATTTATCGTAAAATCCTGCATGTACTTCCTGGAAGCGCATGGAAAATTCATTGAACATTTTGTCGTTGGTACTGTTACGAATTTCCCGGCTTATTTTGTTAATAGCTTCTTTGGTTTCGCTTCCCTTTTCATTTTGCTCAAAACTTAACAGTTTATCTGATATTTCGGCCAACATTTCATTTTTTTTGATCAAGGAAATCAGATTTACACTTAGCTCCCTGTTTTTTATATCCAATTCAGATTCAATTTTTTCCTTTTCAAGAACAACAAATTTAGATTTGAGTCGGTGTCTTGAAAAAATCAATCCCAGAATGACGAGTCCTGAAATCAAACTAAAAATAATGATCAGCATCACAGTATTTTTAGTCTGTTGCGCCAATTGTCTTTGAAATTCCTTTTTCTCGTAGGTATATTGTAACTCGAGTTTTGAAAGTAGTTTTTGCTTTTGTGCCGCATACAAACTGTCATTTGATATTTTTTCAAGCACAACATATTTATAAGCATTCACGGTATCGTTTCTCAAAGCGTAAAGGTGATCTAATTCTCTGGACACTGTATATAGAATTCGATAGTAGGATCCCTTCTCAGCCAGCGACAGTGCTTTTTTAAAATATTCAATGCCAAGATCAGTTTGACCTTTTAATTCATAACAGAATCCAAAATTGGTGTAACACTCTGCCATATGCAACAAATTCCCTGATTCTGTAAAAAGAATTATGGCTTGCTCAAAATAATTCAGGGCATCGTTGTACTGACTTTTGTTCATAAGGTCATAACCGATATTCATCAAATTACGACCCTGTCCTATTTTATCACCCAATTTAATATTTATTTCAAGTGCTTTTTGAAGAAATACTATTGCAGTATCATATTTTCCAATATCACCATAAACAACGGCGATGTTGTTGAATTGGCGCTTAATAGAAGCGGGTGAGTTTAATTTGGTTGCTATTGCCAAGGCTTTATTTAAATAGTCGAGCGCTTTTTTATAATCTTGTTGATTGCAAAAACCCATTCCAATATTTCCCAGGGAATGAGAGATGCCAACCTGATCATGAAGATTCTCGAATAGCTTTAAACTTTTAATGAAAAACCTGGAACTGTTATCATAATCACCCAGTTCACTATAAATTGTCCCAATCATACTTAATGACTGAGCCAGTCCTTTACCGTAACTCATGTCTTCTGAAAGCTGTTTTGACTTTTGTGCCAGTTCCATTGCTTTCTTATAGTTACTGATCCTAAAGTCTCGATTGCTAATAAACAGCATTGCGTCAATTTTCCCTTCAGAATAATGCGAATTCTCAGCAATATGATAAGCTCTTATTGCAAATGTGTCAGCATTTTTCAAGTATTGGTTTTCAGGGTTGTTTAAAAACTCAATAATTTTGTCTACTTTTTTTTCAGGTTCTTTAATGGTGCGTAAAACTGAATCTATGTTGTTGCTATTCAATGTAGATTGTGCATTTATAGGCTTAAAGCTATAAATGCTCAAAAGGATAACAAATAAACAAAGTAAAGATTTCATCTTGCAAAAGACGGCTTTTGAAACGTAGCTTGGACAAAAATAAAACAAATTGGCCACCTAGAAGTAAAAATATCCTTAATTGCATAAATGTCGGATCAGAAATAGGAGGGGTTTTAGAAATAGAAGCCAAAGAAATAATAAGCAACCAGACTAAGTAGATAACAACCTATCAGGCATAATTGAAGTCGATTCATAGATTTACATGAAAAGGGGCAATCCATGCGGATCGCCCCAATATTAACCAACTAATTACATTTGTACATCAAAGCACTTTTTATTAACAACAATTCTATTTTATATTATAATTTTCTTCTGTTTTGGAGTAGTAACAGGGTAGTCACATTATTTGATAATCACAGTTTTAAATATTGTTTGGTTCGTGCTGACAACCCTGAGCAGATAATTACCTGCCGGGATGTTTTGCACCGCAATCGAAATCATTTCAGGCGAATCAGGATTATCGTTTTGGTAAACCCGAATGCCCAACATATTGGTGAGAGTTATCTGCTGAATGGAACTATTGTCCTTCATTTTAACCATG
>JAQVEI010000467.1 GCA_028697695.1 Lentimicrobiaceae bacterium | reverse complement strand
TTGCCAAAATACCGGGAATTGCTCTTTATCAGGTGAAATAGCGTTCCAGGTTAACACCATTGCCAAAACTAATGATGTCTGCGGCGATAGTTTATCCGGAGATAATATGTAATGTGTAGAGTAATTGTTTTGGAATTATTCTGTATGACCTTCATGCGTACGGGGAAAAAACCAGGTGGATGTATATTTGAGTGTAGGTATTGGTCATGGCGTTGAATTTTGAAAGATAAACTTACAAATAAAACAATTAATATCCCGGTGCGCTGCACCTGAATTGGCTATATTATTAATCTTTAGGTGCATCGCACCGCGATATTTCCTGAATAGTGAAATGCCGGAGGTTAAAAACGTCTAAACGTTTTTGCTGACTGCTTATACATTTACAAAATGAAAATTACTTAATCACTTTCTGATATTGTCATGACAAAATGGCAAGCCCGAAATTTTTCTGAACCATGCTGCATTTCTGTTTGCTATATGCATAAATTCGACCGCCGATTATTCAAAACATTCCAAATACAGACAATACCTGACATTGCTTATAAAAGCCGGCTTCAATCAAAATTTACACGCCTTACTAAAGGTTGTGCCATATGTCAATGGCATATAATTTGAAGTTGTTGAAACTGAAAAATTCATTGTTTAATCAAAGTATGGAGGATAAAATTATGTCACTGGTAAGATTTTCAAACCAATTGCCTGGTTTATTCGACCGCTTTTTTGAAAACGATCTTTTTGATTGGTCGAATCGTAACTTTTCTAACACCAACACCACACTTCCAGCAGTTAATATAAAGGAAGACAAGGATGGTTTTGAGGTTGAGATGTCAGCCCCGGGATTGGATAAAAAGGATTTTAAAATAGAATTAAACAACAGCCTGCTGACGATTTCATCAGAAAAGAAAATAGAAAACGAAACGAAAGAAGGACAGCAATTTACCCGCAGGGAGTTTAGTTATCAATCGTTTAGTCGTTCGTTTACTTTGCCGCAGATAGTTGATAACGAAAAAATTGCAGCCCGCTATGAGAATGGAATTCTTAAAATCTATATTCCAAAACGGGAAGAGGCAAAGCCTAAGCCATTGAAGCAAATTGAGATAAAGTAAGTATAAACACTTCAGCCGGCCCGGAAGGGTCGGCTGAAGTGTTTATAACTCAATGATTTTGTGGTTATTGTGTTGAGAAGCTGTTAAATCAGGCAGATTCCCTCCACTGAAAATCTGATGTCAACTCAGCCAGTACCAAACAAAAGGCAGCACTACACCGGCCAGCATAAGCCAAACACCCCGGCGCTTAAAGCCATTCTTGCCTTTTAAAATAATTGCACCCGAAATAGCAAGGAAAATCAGACTACCTGCAAATATGTTTGACATCCATGTGAAGCGTTTTCCTGAATTGTAATGAATTTCATTCATGAATTTCAGGCTGGTAATTTCTTTATAATACACCGATTCCAAACTGCCGTTATCCACATCGTAAGAACCCATTCCACCGTTAAGAAACAGCTTGTACTGTGATGTGCTCGGAATAACCCGGTTTAATGTTACCTGATTACTGTATCGCTCTGTCCATTCCTGTTTAAATTCCTCAACACTTAAGCCGGAGGGTAAAGTGCTTTCAATAACTATTTCCTTGTAAGCCGGATCCTGTCCATCCTGTTTGTAATTCAGAACAATACCGGAAATAGAATAGATGCATGTTAATCCGACAAATAAATAACCCAGATCGCGATGCCAGTCTCTGAGCAACTTTCTATAATTGTACTTCATCTGCAAGCTTATAACTTGTTCCGTCTATATAATAAATTGAGTAATAATCTCTGTTTTTATCTTTCATCCACTGGCGCATCTCATCAATGTTTTCCAGTTCGGCAGCACAATGGTCACCTTCCTCTTCGTTAACCTGCTGCTCTTTCAACTCCATTTCCCATTCATCCAGATAAGTATTGTCAAGACGTTTTTCACGGACAATACCCGTCACAATAATATCACGGCCTGATAGTTCACGATTAAAATTCGGGATATCACCGGTAGCCTCCACACGTATAGATTGGTTGGCGGTGCTGTCGACAATAAAACAACGCTTTCCAGAATGGGAGCAAACATGTGATACGGTGCCCATCACAACTACTTCCTTATCGAGGTTTAGCTCTGCAAGCTCCATAAAATCCGGGATGTTAAGCACTTGCTCGCTGGAAGCACCTTCTGCATTCTCAGCACTTTTTCTGTCACTGTTGCAGGCCGCAAACGCTACAAGCACAACAGCGATAAACATTAATCTTTTCATACGAACAGGGTTTTAAATTTTAAATCGGTGCAAAGATGCAAGAAATTATGTTAAAGTACAACCCGAATAAAGGTACTTTATTAAACGGGATATCCGCATCATGCCACAACATGTTTTTCTGGTTAACATCATCTCAGGGATAATTAACCATGACTAAAATTGTTTTCTTAATTTTGGACATTAAAATCAGTGTTATTGATGAAACTCTGTATAGCTGAAAAACCAGGTGTAGCCAAGGAAATAGCACGTATACTCAGGGCCGGCAATCGTCGTAACGGTTACTTTGAAGGGAATGGCTATCTCATTACCTGGACATATGGTCATCTGTGTTCACTCAAAAACCCCGATGATTATACGCCAAACTGGAGACAATGGCAGCTTTATAATCTTCCCATGATACCTCAACGTTTTGGAATAAAGCTGATAGAAAACGAAGGAGCCAAAAAACAATTTGAAACCATAAAAGCGCTGATAAACGAGTGCGATGAAGTGATCAATTGTGGAGATGCCGGTATTGAAGGAGAACTCATTCAAAGATGGGTGCTTACCCTGGCGGGAAACCAAAAACCTTTGAAGCGTTTGTGGATATCGTCCATGACAAATGAGGCCATCATGGAGGGGTTCGCCAACCTTAGAGCTGGTGCTGAATTTGACCGGCTGTATGCCTCCGGAAATGCCCGTGCCATCAGCGATTGGCTTTTGGGTATGAATGCCAGCAGGCTATATACCCTTAAATATGCAAATGGTAAGGGTATATTGTCAGTCGGACGGGTTCAAAC
>JAQVEI010000466.1 GCA_028697695.1 Lentimicrobiaceae bacterium | reverse complement strand
GATTTAATGATTTGCAATGCTGAAGAGCCTATGTGCATAGCCGGAGTGTTTGGAGGCGAAACATCGGGGGTAACCGTGAATACCACCGGAGTTTTTTTGGAAAGTGCCTGCTTTAATCCGGTTTCGGTAAGAAAAACCTCTAACCTGCACGGGCTGAAAACAGATGCTTCATTTCGTTTTGAGCGGGGAACAGACCCCGAAATAACAGTAACGGCATTGAAGAGGGCGGCAATGCTCATCCAAAGTCTGGCCGGCGGTTATATATCTTCCGATGTGGTGGATATCTATCCAAACCCTGTAAAACCCGTGGAAATTGAAATTACTTTTGATTATATCAACCGGTTTATCGGTACAGTGATTTCTCCGGATGAAATACTAAATATTGTCAGTCAACTGGAGATAAAAGTGCTACATCGTGACCAGGCCGGCTTCAAAGTTGCCGTTCCAGCTTTTAAAGTGGATGTTACCGGTAAATCTGATTTAATAGAGGAGGTTTTACGCATTTACGGATACAATAAAATAATTTCAGAAAACACCCAATGGTCAGCCAATGCTGTACAGCGGTTTTCTGAAACGGAGCCTGTTCAGCAAAGAATAGCTGATCATTTGGCCAGCAAAGGTTTTAATGAAATCGTTACCAATTCCCTGAGTAGTTCAGGTTATTACACAGGCCAAAAATGGTTTGACGAATCACGGCTCGTAAAAATACTCAATCCATTGTCCAAAGAATTGGATGTAATGCGTCTTACCCTTATTTTCGGTGGGTTAGAGTCCTTGGCGTTCAACATAAACCGAAAGCATCCCAACTTAAATTTCTTTGAATTTGGACGCACCTATGCTTTGAAAGACAATCCGGTAAAAGGAGATGTTGATGCTTCGTACCGGGAAACCAACATGCTTGCACTGTATCAAACCGGTGAGAAAAATCCGGAAAGCTGGCGCAATGCACCGGGAAAAACCGATTTCTACCGCCTGCATGCTGCTGTAAAGGAGCTATTGACGAAAGTGGGCGTCACCGAAAAGCTGCAATTAGCCGGAAGCCTGCCACCATTTTTTAATTATGGAGTGGTTTTTAATCATGATGATAAACCCATATACTGCATTGGCCGTTTAAGCAAAGAAATATGTACCCCGTTTGAGATTAATCAGGCTGTTTTTTACGCAGGCATTCACTGGGACAACCTAATGAAACTTATAGAAAACAAAAAGATCAGCTATGAGCCTGTTTCCCGTTTCCCGGAAGTAAGACGTGATTTGGCTTTGATTATCGATAAAACTGTTAATTACGCTCAGTTGGAGGAAATTGCTTTTCAATATGGGAAAAAGATACTCAAACAGGTAAGCCTTTTTGATATTTATGAGGGTGAAAATATTGGATTGACGAAAAAATCCTATGCCCTTCGCTATATTCTTCAGGATGAAAATAAAACTCTCACCGATAAAGAAATTGATAAATTCATGGGCCGTTTGATTGACGCCTATGAAAAGGAAGCCGGCGCAGTTATCCGGAAATAATTTCTCCGGCAGGTTTTTTTCAAAAAACCAAAGTTTATTTTATTTGTTTTAATTCAGGTGAAGTCCACCGGTTAAAACAATGGTTTATGCAAAATAAATACGGATTTCTTTTGATGGATGCTGATGAAGTTGAGCAATGGCTTGAAACACAAAATATAAGCCGCCAAATCGATCTTATTCAACAGCATCATACCTACCTGCCTGACTACAACCACTTTACGGGCAACAATCATTTTGAACGGCTTCGTTCAATGAAGTCATACCATACCATTCATAATGGCTGGAACGACATTGCTCAGCACTTTACAACCTTTCCTGACGGCATGGTGGGCGTTTGCCGGCCATTGAACAGTATTCCGATAGGCATAAAAGGAGCCAACGCGCGAGGCATCTGTATTGAGCACTTTGGTAATTTTGATACCGGACATGATGTTATGACCCCTGCGCATCGCGATATCATCATCCGCCTTACAGCCTTGCTTTGCCGGAGATTTTCCATACCGGCCGATATCAATCATATCGTTTACCATCATTGGTATGATTTAAATTCGGGGATACGTCGTGATGGCAAAGGTGTAACCAAAAGCTGCCCGGGAACCGCTTTCTTTGGGGGAAACAAAGTAGCCGATGCCGAACAAGGATTTATTCCATTGATTCAGACAGCTCTTGCCGGGCTAAAACCGGGTGATCCCTTATTACCCCAACCACATGTGTCTCCTGAAAACCTTGAAACTGGTATTGTTACTGCATCGAATTTAAATGTTCGCAGCGGACCGGGAAATTCATTTGGAATAATAAGTAAGCTGGGTGCAGGCGCAGTAATCACAGTTTACGAAAGTAAAAATGGATGGCTGCGTATAGATACCCAACAGCATTGGGTTGCAGCGCGATATGTCATTATGGTTAAACCTGCCCTTACAACCGCATCTACATTGAATATTCGTACCGGACCAGGTGGCGACTCTGCCAAAATAGGCACATTGCCACGCGGTTCCAGGGTTCTTGTTTATGATACAGCTGGGGGCTGGTGTAAAATAGACCTCAATGAAAAGTGGGTGAGCAAAGATTTTCTTGAATTTGATTAAGAAGATACCTTAAGTTGCCAGAATGGCAGATATTTTTAATTATATCTCCAAATACAATATCTTATTGTTAATTTTGCAGTAAAGTACTGTTTTATATTTTAACAATGGATATTCAGCAAATAAAGCAACGTTTCAGCATTATCGGTCATTCACCTTTACTCGATATGGCCATTGATGTTGCCCGTCAGGTGGCGGCAACAGATATTACCGTTCTTATTACAGGCGAGAGCGGTGTGGGCAAAGAGGTTTTTCCTCAGATTATTCACCAGCTTAGTGCCCGGAAACATGGCCCTTATATTGCCGTAAATTGCGGTGCTATTCCCGAAGGTACAATCGATTCTGAACTGTTTGGCCACGAAAAGGGCAGTTTTACCGGAGCGGTTGATTCCAGTAAAGGTTATTTTGAAGTAGTAAGAGGGGGAACCATCTTTTTGGATGAAGTGGACGATCTGCCACTCTCTACTCA
>JAQVEI010000465.1 GCA_028697695.1 Lentimicrobiaceae bacterium | reverse complement strand
TGGCCATCTCAATAATTTCAGGTGAAATTTTTACTTTTTTAGGCATTACTGTTAAATCATTCCATTATTTCGCAAAATAACGAAATGATTTTAAAACAGCCAAATATTTTTTACTATTTTTTATACGCCCGGATTAAGTATTTTTTTGTGGAAAGATAATCCTGAAAAAATACAGACATGCACCTGATTATCAGCACGGTAAGTTGCACCGCATGTATAATTTTCAATAAATACGCTGATTTCTTTTTGAGAAGATTAGAAAAAAATTAAAATTATGGTAGGATAATTTCCCGTGAGCGTCACTATGGTCGTGGTTATTTCATACGCACAATCCGTGGATGAAATTTGCCCAGTACCTCCACGAGGTCTTTTTGGCTCTCCATTACTTCGTGTATATCTTTGTATGCAAAGGGCGCTTCATCCAGGTCGCCTCCTATCAGCTCTACATTTTTTTCACGCAGATATTCATTCACCTTCTTCTCTGATATTACCTTTCGCGCCTGATTTCTCGACATAAGTCTACCGGCACCGTGTGCCGCGCTCTGCAAAGCCTCCTGATTGCCTTTACCGGCAACAATATAAGCCGGCGACGCCATGGTGCCGGGTATTACCCCCACATCACCGATTCGGGCAGGGGTTGCCCCTTTGCGGTGAATGACCAGTTCTTCACCGGTATCCAATACCTCCTTCCAGGCAAAGTTGTGATGGTTTTCAACTATTGCAATGGGTTCCAGTCCAAATGCAGCCGATATGCGATCATGAATAATCCGGTGGTTGGCGTGGGAGTAATCACCCGCCAGTTGCATGGCGGCCCAATATTCCTGGCCTGCTTCCGAATCAAGATTTAGCCAGGCCAGCCTGGCACCTTCACCCGTAAGTTGAAGGGTATCTTTTGCTATCTCAGTATAATGCTGACAAACCTGCGCACCAAAATTTCGGGAACCAGAGTGACTAAGCACGGCAAAGTATGCTCCGGGCTGCAGCCCGATAAGGGGCGAATAAAACGGGATATCAACATAGCCAATATCCACAAAATGGTTACCATGACCCGATGTGCCCAATTGCGCCGCAAAGACCTTATGCAGGGATTTTAGAAACTTTATTTCACGAAACTCTTTTCTTTCCAGTATTTCATGATCCTGTTCATCAGAAAATTCGGCCCTGCCAAACCGGGTTTCTTTTAAAAGTACATCCTTAATGTGCTCCCGTTCCGTTTCAATTTTTTGAGGCGAAGCCGGATATACTGACAAACACATGCGGCACCCGATGTCCATACCCACCCCATAGGGTATTACGGCATTGTAAGTAGCCAGCACGCCACCTATCGGCAATCCATAGCCAAGGTGTGCATCAGGCATCAAAGCCCCCTGCACGGAAATTGGCAGTTTCATCGCCATTTGCATCTGCTGAATTGTTTCTGCATCTATATTTTCAGCCCCGTAGATCTTAAAATCAGGCACATCAATATTTCTGATTTCCTTCTTCTTATTTTCATTTTTTTCAAGTAACTTCTCAGCCAGCCCACCCCACACAGGGTCGTTAACAAAATCATTGGGTGAGGCATTTATTTCCTCCAGACATTCCAAGGCCTCCACCTTTTCAGATCTGCTAAAATGATTTGACACCAGTTGAATAGCCAGGGTTATCGCCTTACTGTTGGTATATCCAATTCGTTTTAGTTCACCCGCACGAATTTTTATTTTTTTCATTTTATTTAAACTCCTTTGACTCTTATACAGAATTTTTAAATACAGATGTTGAAAACAAACATCTAATTTAACCTTTAACAACATCCATGCAAATATCACTCCCCAATATACAAAAATTTTGTAAATCAGTCTAATATGATATAAAATTCAAAAACTGTGGAAAAAAATTTTAGCAATGCATAAAACCCGGGTGGGTCAGGCCGATGCTTCAGGATGAACTGATTCCACATTGGGATTTCACTTAACAACCATCACCTGTACTTTTGCCTTTTCAGGACTATATTATCGCCTTAAATATTACAATCAGGCTCTGCCTCCGGGCATCTGATAAAAAACACCTCTGTCCTGCTCTACTGTTTCAATGGTTTTTGCGGCACTCAACACATCGAGGTATTTATTGATTTCGTTCACATGCAAGCCTGTAATACTGGCCAGGTCATCGAGTGTGCATGGGCGACGGGAGATGGTTTCGAGGATGGCGGCTTCTACGTCGGTTCGGTACGACTGACTTTCCTTGCGCTCTTTTGATGATGCAATAATCTGAACATCAGGTAAATTCCAGGCATCGACAATCTGCTGCAGTTGCTGATGGCTGGCGGGTTTAAGGTTCAGCACTGTTCCGGGGCGATCCAGGGTGTTAAGCTGAACAGAATCGGGGGCAATTTTCAGGATAACCTCTTTTAACAGGGCAAGTTCTTTGGCCGAATCATTGTATCCGGGCAAAATAAACACCTCCAGCCAGATTTTCCCCTTGTATTCGCGTCGAAAGCGGATTAACCCCTCGATATAGCCGGCTGCTGTAAGATTGTCGGCCGGACAGTTGATTTTCTGAAACACCTCCTCGCTCACGGCATCCAGTGAAGGCAGCACAACATCTGCTTTCATTAGCGAAGCACGCACCTCAGCATGGGTGAATAATGTTCCATTGGTAAGCACCGCCACAGGTATATGAGGCCGCAGTAGCTTAATAAAATCCAGTATTTCGCCTATCGTGCTGTTCAGTGTGGGCTCGCCATATCCTGAAAAAGTTATAAAATCGGGATCGGGATTGGCCTCAAAATAAGACTGCAATTCAGCCTTCACCTTATCCGCCTTAATATATTCTTTGCGATCGAGGGTGAGTTTGGTGGTTTTTCCTACTTCGCAATACACACAGTTGAGCGAACACACTTTTTTTGGAGCCAGGTCAACGCCCAGCGACATACCCAGCCGCCGCGATGGCACCGGACCAAACAAATATTTAAACATGATTATTCTAAATTTACAGCCGAAATTTGGTGACAAAATTACTGGTTTTTACTGAGCTTTACCCGGTCAACCTAAAGTAATGCCTGTTTTCAGGGCTACTGTCAGGTGTC
>JAQVEI010000464.1 GCA_028697695.1 Lentimicrobiaceae bacterium | reverse complement strand
ATCAGGGATGAAAACGTTCTGAAATTCTCGGTTGAATATGTTGGCAGGTACAGGAACAGGGATAGTGTCAATGAAATTGATATACTGGTTGAAGACATTGATGTTGAAGAACTGATGGCATCAGGGACACGGCTTGAAAAAATTGTTGACTATATAATTGCCCACCATAACAGGAAAACGCACAACAGAGAGTTTACAGCGATGTTCTGCGTCAGTAGTATTCCAACATTGATACGCTATTACGAGTTACTGTATCGTAAGAAAATGCTTGGAGAACACGATTTGAAGATTGCCACTATTTTCAGTTACGTTGCTAACGAAGATGATGTTGATGCAGATGGTTTCATCCCAGAAGAAGTAAGCGTTGCGGCAGAACCAGAGATTGCATATGCAACCAATCCACATACCCGTGAGAAACTGGATGAATTTATCGGGCATTACAACCAGATGTTCGGGTCAGCGTTTTCAACACGGGACAGCCAGAGTTTTTACAATTATTACAAAGACATCAGCAAAAAGGTTAAAGAAAGAAAGATTGATATACTGCTGGTAGTGAACATGTTTCTGACAGGATTTGACAGTCCATCCCTTAATACTCTTTATGTTGACAAGAACCTGCGATATCATGGATTGATACAGGCATATTCCCGAACCAATCGCATCCTGAATGAATTGAAGTCACAGGGCAACATTGTGGTTTTCCGTAACCTGAAAAATGCCACCGATGAAGCCATAACCCTTTTCAGCAACAAGGATGCTATTGAAGAAATCATCATGAAACCTTATGATGAGTACGTGAAGTCATTTAACGATGCATTTATCAACCTGCTTCAAATAACACCCACTGTCAACAGCGTGGATAATCTGATAACAGAAGAAGATGAACTTAAATTTGTTATTGCCTTCAGGGATTTAATGCGTATTAAGAATGTTCTGACATCCTTCTCCGACTTCAAGTGGAGCGACCTGTCAATGACAGAACAGCAGTTCGAAGATTATAAGAGTAAGTATCTCGACCTACACGACAAAGTAAAGAGTGACCACGCAAAAGAAAAGGTAAGCATACTTGAAGACGTGGATTTTGAACTGGAACTTATTCACCGTGATGAAATCAATGTTGCCTACATCATTCGCTTGCTCATAAAATTAAAAGCCAACCAGAAGAAGGATGCAGACCAGATTGAGAAGGAAATATTCAACCTGTTGAACACAGAAATGCAGTTAAGAAGCAAAAAGGAGTTGATTGAGAGGTTCATCAGGGAGAACATGCCAGTTATTCTGGACACCGATGATATTCCGCAGGAGTTTGAAAAGTTCTGGATGGTGGAGCAGGAAAGAGCGTTTCTGAAGATGGTTGAGGAAGAAAAACTATCGAAAGAAAAAACTCAAACACTTATTGAGCATTACCTGTATTCCGAACAAGAGCCGATGCGGGATGATATATTGGAACTGCTGGTTGGAGAAAAACCAACACTGCTTCAACGTAAACAAACTGGTGATAGGATACTAAGAAGAATAATTGATTTTGTTGAAACATTTATTAACGGAATATCAGGATGATGTATGTTTTTGTCTAATGTGTTACTTTAGATAATATACTACATATAACTAATAATCAATATAATAAAAATACATAATATTTTAAAAACTTATGACCTAATTTGAACCAGAAATACGACCTTAACCCAATATTGATGTATGAGAAAAATTCTTTGTTCTAATCTCGCATATAGCTGTATAACAATCACATAAGACAAGTTAAGGTCGCATTACAAGTGAAGTTAAGGTCAATAATATGGGTATGAACATAGATATATGTATAGATAGATGGTTAAGTAGTGTTAATTAAAAAAAAATGAGATGATAATATATATAACAAAGGTTGAACATAGAGGAATAGAGGGTAGGTGTATATAGAGTATAGTTAAAGTAATATTACCAATGAAGTTGATGTAATTAATATACTAAACGTTATATAGGGAAAATGGTCAGCAAGAAAACAAACAGGAGAGTGTATCGTAAGGAAGAACATCTTCCTGAGAAACTTATTCAGAAGTTGCAAGGTACGGTTTTCAACTCACCAAGGCTTTCGTATCTCAGCAGGAACAATTTCCTTCAATGTGTATCTATCATTTTCTTTCATCAGGTTGTTCAGGGGAATGGTTTGACATATTATGCTCCGCTTGGCAGGAGCTACTGGAAGAAAATTTATGGAGGAAACTACCATAAAAGTGTTATTTCACCCCTAATCGAAGCAGGTATTATCGAGAGCATGGATTTCGGTTACCGCACTATACCTGATGATACAACCCAAGCCACAAGTGGAAGGCAGGATGGTCTTGTTGGAGTACGATATCGTATCAATCCAGACCTGCTCAGTGAGGATTACATGGTTATACCGTACCTTGAAAAGGGAAGTAAGGCTTTTACAGCAGAGGAACTAATTTTGCTTGATAAACAGGAGTTTATTATCCCTGAAATTCCTGACCTCGATTTCCGCATCAGTATCGACATTGATAAGGCAAATAAATGGGTAGAAAATAACTCAGAACGGATTTGCAATGAATTGCTGAGGCGGGATTACCTCAACTCATTTCCAGAAGACCTGCATATTGAATGTCGTGAGTATTTGGACAGAGGGTCATTTAACAAGAAATATTATCCCGTCAGATGGGCGAAATTCATTGCTCATTCACGTGGACATGAATTATTTTATTTTAACAATTCATTTTACATTGCCAATGTTGATGAATTCCTTCAGTACCGAATACCTGCATTAATTTATTATTACAAATACCAGATATCGAAGGTCGCAACACAGGCAATTGAAGAAAAACGCAGTCCTGTTACTCTCCGTATTTACAGCCACCTGACGAATTTCCCAAGCAGGATACTTCAGTTCATTAACATCAATAATAAAACTGTCCATCAGCTGGATTTGCGGACAAGTCAGTTTTTAATCTTTGCTAACTTGTTGAATGTCTATATTATCAACGGTGGTGAGCATTTATTATCGCTATTCAAAAAGAGCAGAAACAAAACATATCTGAAACGTCTGATTAAGGTTCTTCAAGA
>JAQVEI010000463.1 GCA_028697695.1 Lentimicrobiaceae bacterium | reverse complement strand
TATACTGTCGCCCTTTTTTAGATGAGTTACTCACTATCAGCCATCCATCATCTACCCACTCTTTGAGAAGTTCACGAGCCATGCGGGGGGATAGTCCCAATGTAGCAGCTACATCAGAAGATGTAATATATTCAGCACTTGAAAAAAGACCTGCCACTACTCTTGCCCGGCGATCAAGCTTATTCAACCAGGCTGGTTCTTCCTGTTCCTTTTTAAGAAGATGCAGTGCTTCGTTCTTTGCTTCATTAAAAACATATGCCAGGGTATTTAGAAAGTATTCAAGCCACTTATTTAAACTTGCATCTGCCCGCCCCATGTAGTAGTTATGATTGGGATGAACCATTAGGGAGTCATAATATCCGGTGAGATCTCTTGCGTGATGTTCCTCAAGCGAAAAAAAACCGTTTATTCCATAGCCTCCACGATGCAGAATAAAAGTTGCCAGCAATCTTGCTGTTCTACCATTGCCATCCCAAAACGGATGAATAGTTACCAATTGATAATGAATCAAAGAAGCTATAATTGGGATTGGAATGTTTTCTTTTTCTGCTTTATTAAGCCAAGCTATCATTTCACCCATTAAAATTGGTACATCTTTAGCTTCGGGAGGCATATACACAATGCTCCTGGTTATACTGTCGCGAACTGTATTTTGGCCATCCCGGTAGGGCGTGGGTTTTGCTCGTTTACCTTTTTCTAATATAGCATGCAACTGCCGTATTGATTTCTCTGTTAATGCGGTTTGACTGGCTGCCCACTTTTCAACTTTTAGCAGGGCATTCCAATAATTCCGCACCTCAAGTACGTCTCTTTCCCTATTTTGCGGTGCTGTCACTTGCCCTTCCAACACTTCGGCCACCTCGCTTAATGTAAGCCTATTTCCCTCAATAAATGTAGAGAAATGACTCGAACGCACACGGGTGCGATGCCGAAGATCATTTTCAATCGCCGGAGGTAAGGTAACATGATCCATTACAGCTTTAGCACCTTCAATTTTCATTAAAGCTTTTACGATGGCTTCGCTATAATTGTATTTAGGTTGCCAAGGTTTCTTAGGCATTGATATATCCTCTTTACTGGAAAATTTTCTCTTAAATCATATTATACACTTTCTGAGCGGTTTTCTGCAATTTTAAATGTTCGTCGGTCTACTCTATATAAGCCTAGATGCCTGGGAACATACTGTTGACACCTGACAATTTAATCTTGGAGGGATTATGTAGGTATTTCATGAAAGGGTTGGAACCCTATTTTGTCAGTGTAACTATGTAATTTTAATCGTTTTCATCTCTACCTTCAGTACAAAGCTCATCTAAGTATCCAGCATCAAGAGCCGAGCCCCTATTTTTATATGGAACTGTACGAGGTCTACCCATTTTATAATATTTGCATGACTTTGGACCATAACAAAAAGTTTCAAATCGATATTTTTTTATATCTTTATCAAAATCCCATTGAATTTCAACATTAGCCACATTTGCCCAAATACATTTAAAGCACTTTGTTTTCCACAGACTTTTACTTAATATTCTAGCCCCTCTTTCCTCATATGTCTGTATGGATGGAGGCATCATTATCCATGGTGGCGATATTACCTCACAATTTTCATTTACTCTATCCAAAAGTTTTAAAGAGCCTGCTCTATAATAATCTGCAAATTCCCTTTCTTCATATTTTTTTGTCCATGCTGTTCCTTCAAGTATATCATCTATCCGAAACAATCCTTTTAACTGCTGTTTTTCAGAAATTGCGACTGTAAACTGCTTTTTGGAGTCACTACTGTGCCCTTCAATAAATAAATTGTATCCCAAATGATAATGGGTTCGATTATCTGTGAGATATCCCCAAACCCTTGTTCGGGGTTGAATAGATACAATTTTTCCTTGCCAGTTCACTTTTGAAGAAGTATTTTCAGAAACAAAATTTATCATTCACAATCTCAATCCTTTACACTTAACATTTAATAGGTATTATACAAATTCCCCTTTAACTGTCAAATGCCTATTATTAGCCTTAGAAGCCCTTTGTCTCTAATACCATAGGTTCCACCGGTAGTTCGAATAAGCTTATCGAAGAAATAAATGCGTAAAGCGGACTGCCAGATAATGATTTAAGCGGCTTGGCGACCTTTCGGCAGATTTGGCTGAATAAAAAAGTTATTGATTGGCCGGAATCGTTTTTAACAGCCACCTGTTTTTTTGCCGGTGGGTTATTATTTTGGCACATGTCAGGAAATGATAATAGTTATAACCTTTGGCCTGTAGAAAGGATGGGGAAATGCAGCCAAACCATATCCCCGGCTATCGGAAAATACTAACCAATAAAATACTGCAGAGTAAAGTTGAGCAAGCTCGTCAACACCTGACCAACTGTAACTTATGCCCGCATGATTGTGGTGTGGACCGCCGGGAAAAACTTGGTTTTTGCCGAGCCGCAGATAAAGTGGTGCTTTCCAGTTATGGCCCGCATATGGGGGAAGAACCGCCGCTGGTTGGCAGACATGGCTCGGGTACTATATTTTTTGGTTACTGCAACATGCGCTGCATTTTTTGCCAGAATTGCGAGCTCAGTTTTGGTGGGGAAGGAGAGGTCATCACCAATGCCGAGTTGGCAGAGATTACGCTTGAACTGCAGGACTATTATCATTGCCACAACATTAATCTGGTAACTCCGCCACCCGGTAGGTGTACTGATTGCCGGGCTGGACAGTGGTATCGGTATAGTTGACGTTACCTGTAAAATTGGTTGGTAGTGTGACAAGTACGAAGAAGGCTTCCCCGTTATCCGAGCGTTCGACCACAAAACTGGTTTCGGTGCTTGAATTATCCCACCAGGTGAGGCGAACGGCGGGTCCGGTCATAAGTATTGCATTCAAATTGGTGGGGGCCGCCGGTGGCTGATCCTGATTTTGGCCAACCTGCACCACGTTGGAAAAACCGGAGTCCACTGTCATTGTTGGGAAGCCCGGTGTTTCGGTATCACCCACAGTGTTAGAGGCAAATATCCGATAGTAGTAAGTGCTGCCGGTGCTACCTATGGGGTCGGTGTATGAATTTGAACCGGCCGGCAGCGTTGCCAGGGC
>JAQVEI010000462.1 GCA_028697695.1 Lentimicrobiaceae bacterium | reverse complement strand
TTCTTTCACGGTTTTGGTAGTCGATAATTGCCTGATAGAAATGCTCTTCATTAAAATCTGGCCAGAGGATATCGGTGAAATAGAGTTCTGCATAGGCAATTTGCCAGAGCAGGAAATTGCTGATCCTGTATTCTCCGCTGGTGCGTATCAACAGTTCCGGATCAGGGTAGTTATACGTATCGAGGTAATTCACAAATAAATCAGCATCTATCTGCTGAGGATTGATTTTATTTTCTTTTACTTCAATGGCCAAACGGCGTGCGGCTTCAGCAATTTCCCAGCGTCCACTGTAGTTCAGGGCAAGTATTAGTTCCATCCGGGTATTTTCAGCCGTACGGGCTATGGTTGCGTTCAATTGCTGATAACAGCCCTCGTCCAGGTGTGACAAGTCGCCTATGGCCCGCAGCCGGATATTGTTGTCCATCAACGTAGCCAGCTCTGAATTCAGCGTAGCTACCAGCAAATTCATCAGGGCATCCACTTCAATTTTGGGTCGCTTCCAGTTTTCGGTAGAAAAGGCATACAAGGTAAGGTACTTAATTCCCAGCTCGGCAGCCGCAGTAGCTGTTTGCCGCACGGATTCCACGCCATTCTGATGACCAAATACCCTCTCCTGACCCCGGTTGGTAGCCCATCGCCCGTTGCCATCCATAATAATGGCAATGTGCTGGGGAAGTTTTTCCGGGTCTATTTTTGCTTTTAAATCCATACTTTGATTTGACGAAACTAAATTATTTTTTTCAACGTCAGCCATAGCTGATGTTAATTATTGTTAATCAGATTAATAATAAGGATTCAGGCAACGTTCGTTTTCGAGATAGTTCAGTCGTAAAGAGATACTTATAGTTACAAATGAAATCCAGTCGTTGTATGCGTCATTTCCACGTTGCATACCTGCTCTGTGCTTTAGGGCAGGGTCTGAGGTCAATTGTGTATCAGTGGCTGAACCCGGATCAACTGACTGCAGATCAAGGTAATATGTGGTGCTTACATCATCAATATAATCGGTAAACGTTTTACGCATGCTCCAATCGAGAGACGCGCCCACAAAACGGCCCAGACTGTATTTTATACCCACCCCAAAAGGTATCGCAAACACTGTTCTGTTGTAAGCTTTGCGTTCCGGATACATGGCACTGCCCTGCCCCTCAGTATTCATCCCATGCAACTCATAGGTGGTTCCATTGTAGGACGCCTTAGGATTAAACATTAAAACCGAGCCACCTGCATACATGTATGGAGTAACATAATGGCGCAGACTTCCAATAAAATAATCGAAAAAGTTAAACTCAAAAGTTGCTGCTATATCTGTAATTTTTGATTGAAAGTTAAGCCCGCGTTGCAGGTTGACTTTCGACTTAAGGTCATCGCCTTCTACCGAACCAAACATCACCGCGCCTTTAATGGCAACGCGTTCATTGAAGTTATGCCGGACAAATGCACCGAAAGCGGGTTTAGTTAAAAGGAATTGCTGTCCGGGATTCAAATCGCCCAGGTAATAGGAACCTCCCGCTGAAACCCCAATTTCACCATACTTTTGCGCACTTACCATTTGTTGAAGGAGCAAGCCTGAAACCAGTAATAAGAGAAACTTTATCCGCATGTTTATTTTTGTTGGTAAATATGCTCTGGCAAACCACATTAGGCACAATGTATGTACATCTGTTTTTCCTGCTTCATTTGGCTTGCAAAAGTAATCAAAAAATCAATGGATTAAAGTGTGGTTTCATGAAAGCGCACGTCCTGACCCCAAAGCAATTTCTGACGGATGGTATTGAAGAAATTATTGCCATGAATCTGCACCATATTAACGGTAAAGTTCTCTTTGCGCACTACAATTTCCACAGACGAATCCATTACCGTATACCGGGAATCGAGGCCAACCAGATAGTGCGTTAATCTGCCTTCCACATTTATCCTGATGATACTTTTGTCAGGGATAACGACCGGCCTGACTGTTAAATTGTGCGATGCTATAGGCGTTATCACGAAATTTTCTGAATCCGGCGTAATGATGGGCCCATTGCAACTGAGCGAATAGGCCGTAGAACCTGTAGGCGTAGCCACGATAAGGCCATCGGCCCAATAAGAGTTGAGCAGCAGATCGTTAACATACACATGAACCAGAATCATAGAGCCTGTATCTTTTTTATTGATGGTAAGCTCATTAAGTGCGAAATCCAAATCTCCAAAAAGCGATTGAGGCGACTCTATGTGAAGCAATGCCCGTTTTTCTATTGAATAGGCTCCCTCGGCCAATGCCCTGATGGCTCCATCAATTTCATTTCTGGGTATTCCTGACAAAAAGCCCATTCTCCCCAGGTTTACACCCATAATAGGTATGCCGGAGTCGCGCACCAGGGTCACCGCATCCAGTATGGTGCCATCACCTCCCACTGAGATCAGCATTTCAGCTTGTTCACAAAGTTCATGGTGATTGTTGTACAAATCAGGTGGCCGTGAAAAAACGAACTTACAATCAATAAAATCATAAAATGGTTTATAAACACAAACGGAAAGCCCTGAACGTTCCATCACTTCGAGCAAACGCTGAAAATATACAAAACGGTCTTCCGCAAAATTACGACCAAACAAGGCTACTTTCATGACTGTGAGGAGTTTAACAGTGTTTATGCTGCATTTAACAATACAAATGTACGACAGCAAATGCACATGAGCTCAAATTGCCGCCATAAAATGCAGAAAAAAACCCGTTTCTTTTTCACCGTTTCGGGTAATTTCTGCCCTAAGTACTTTATCGTAATAGGTAACTATATCAATACCCAGTCCAATGCCGGTAAGTAATTTACCCGGCAATTTATTATTATTCTGTATCCGGCCGGGCCACTGTTTCCCCATATCTGCAAAAGCATTGAGATAAATGGCATATGGAATGGTATTGAAACGGGGTGATTTGATGAAATTCAGGTGAAAACTGCCGGGAGAGATTAAATTGTACTTAATGTTGGCTTTGGTCAGGCCAAAATGGTCGCCATCTATCACATAATATTCATAACCCCGCACATAATCAAGGTTGTATCCCAAAGCCTCGCTCAAATAATAACGCTTTTTGCCTGCAGTTGAAAATTT
>JAQVEI010000461.1 GCA_028697695.1 Lentimicrobiaceae bacterium | reverse complement strand
CCGTTGCCGATACGTTGCATTAGCCTTCGGCCGCTGTTTCCCTGTAATATCGCACTGTATGCGCCTTCAAGACCCACATCATTATCTTCACCCTCTTTATCCCATCCAAGTGTTCTGAATGCAAGCCATTTATAAGGAAGTTCCCGTTTATGCGTGGTCGTGGTAATTATTCCTCCCTTGTATCGCCCCAGTCTGAAAATGGGAAATTTACGCACTGTTTTTAAATCATCATAGGTAAGGTTTCGTTTCAATAGCAGATAACGATTGTTGGTTTTGCGCCCCCTGGTAAGAATTTTTTTATACTCAGCAGTGCTGCGGTCACCAAAATACCTGGATAAATGCCAGGCAAGAGAGTCCACATTTTTGTAAAAGAAATCGTCTGAATAGTTGGTGTTGCCTGCATCTATCCTTAATTCAAATTTGGGAATAGATGTTGCCAGGAAACTACCATCAACGGCAAGTATATTCCCTCGGTTGGCTTCAATGGTTTCATAGCGTAAGCTGAATTTTAGGGCTTTTTCTTTCCAGTATTCTCCTTCGGCCACCTGAATATAAATTACCCTGCCCAAAATAGTAAGCCCAAGCAAAACCATGATGCCGTACACCAGATAAACTTTGAGTAATATTTCCCGCTTTTGCTTATCCATCAGTCTTTGCCTTTTGCAATTATTTTTTTTGGGGGAACTACCGATTCTCTTATCCCGCTCCCCGAAAGTCGACCCGCAATTTCCGATTGCTTGCTGTGAAACATCAGGTTCGATTTGGTGGTAATGTATTCATACCTCAGTTCTTCCAATTCATGTTTTATTTTGCCAATCTCAATGATTGTTTTCTCAGCATTGTATGAGTTGGCGATATACAGTATGGCAAGAAAGGTTATGTAAAGGATGAAAGGGAGTTGTTTTACCAGTTTCTGACGGGTGAGTATGCTGCCATCCATCACACTATGCAAAGAACTTCCCACGTGCATTTTTTGGTTGAAGGAGTGAAATACCCGAAACCTTTTTTTGCTGGCTTTCGGCGGAGCCGGTGGCGGTTTGCGACTATTTTTCAATGTGCTCATAATCTGTCCTTTCTGCTATCCGAAGTCGTGCACTTCGCGCACGCGGATTGTTCTGTATTTCATCTTCCGTAGGCACAATGGCTTTGCGGTCAATCAACCTGAAGGGGGAAAGTACATTGCCGAAAAAGTCTTTTTCCTGGGTGTCGCCAAAATTTCCCGAACGCATAAAGTGTTTTACCAGACGATCTTCAAGTGAATGATAACTGATAACTACCAGCCTGCCACCGGGTTTAATGCATTTGATGCTTTGTTCCAGCATGGATTTGAGTGCATTCAGCTCTCCGTTCACCTCTATACGTAATGCCTGAAAAACACGGGCATAAAACTTGTTTTCCTGCCCTTTGCGAGCAAATTTTAAGAGGGACTGTTTTAAATCTCCGGTGGTAACAATTTCATTGGCCTGCCTTGCTTCAACCAGGGTAAGGGCCATCCTCCATGAATTGGGCAGCTCGCCAAAATCGCGGAATACCCGGGTGAGCTCTTCCTGGGTATACTGATTAACTACCTGACGTGCTGTTAATTCTGCCTTGCGGTTCATGCGTAAATCAAGAACGGATTCACTTCGGGTGGAAAAACCTCTCTCCGCTGCATCCAATTGATGTGACGATACCCCTAAGTCGGCCAATATACCATCCACGGGAAGAGCTTTATATAAGCGTAAAAAGTTGGTGAGGTAGCTAAAGTTTTGATTTATAAAGGTTAAGCGGTTGTCGTCAGGCAGATTGTCCAGCGCATCCATGTCCTGATCAAATGCCAGCAATCGCCCATCCTGACCAAGCTTGTCAAGAATGGCAGCCGAATGTCCACCTCCACCATAGGTGACATCCACATACAGGCCTGATGGTTTAATAGCAAGCCCATGAATACTCTCTGTTATCATTACCGGCGTATGATACATTATTGCCTTTCACTTTTACCGTTCTATTCATCTTGTTTTTGTCCCGATCCCATCACCTCTTCAGCCAGGGCTGAAAAATCATGGATATGTTCCGACACCGATGCTTCATATTTTTCTTTGTCCCAAATCTCAATGATGTTAATGGCAGAAGCAAGTACTATCTCCTTTGCTATACCGGCGAAAATTGCCAAATCTTTGGGTATGAGTATCCTGCCGGTGTTGTCTGCTTCAACTTCGCGAACACCTGCCATGAAAACCCGGATGAAATCATTGTTCTTCTTTACAAAACGATTTAATTTGTTTACATCCTTTACAGCCGCATTCCATTCCTGTCGCGGATAAAGCTCAAGACAGGGCTGAAAAATGCTCCTTTTGATGATAAAACCATCTGAAAGTACAGCCTCCAACTGGCTCTTCAAAGCCGAAGGAAGCATCAATCTTCCTTTGGTATCTACTTTGCAGTCGTGAACGCCAATGACTTCCATAAAAATAAATTTGCTTAGTTTTGTGGTGTAAATATAAGATGATTTTACCACAATTTACCACTTTTTACCACAATTGTTGATAACTTTTTGTGAAAACATGTGGTGTGCTTCAAGAATAAAATTTTAACAGATTGATAATCAGCGTTATGCAATTTTAATTTTCAGCTTACGCGGATTAAAAGCTTTATCTTTTTTCACATATTTAGAATTTCTGTATTTTTGTAAGGCAATATTTTTTTAATTTTTGCTGAATTTGAATGGCACGCTCCACTGCAACAACTTCACCGGAAGAGACTTCGAACATCATCGATCTGGAAAAGGTCATATCCGGAAAAAATCCCGCCCTACTCAAAATTATTCCCGGGTTCCTTCTGCGTTACCTAAAACGTGTGATACATCAGGATGAGCTGAATAAAATCTTGTGGACGCACCGGGACCTGTATGGTCAGCAATTTCTTGAGGCAATTCTCAAGGATTTTGGAGTAAACATACAGGTGAAGGGCCGGGAGAATCTGGTTGTGGCTGAGCGATTTGTGGCAGTTTCCAACCATCCTTTAGGGGGCCTTGACGGCATGGCGCTGATATATGAAATAGGTAAAACCCACCCCGATGTCATTACTCCGGTAAATGATTTTCTCATGTTG
>JAQVEI010000460.1 GCA_028697695.1 Lentimicrobiaceae bacterium | reverse complement strand
GGTCGCATTCCGGGTAATTTTGCAGACTGGGTGAATGATCCGGCCGCGGGCCATAAATAATGCCACCTTCTTTTACCAGTTCCTCCAGTTTTTTAATCACTTCCGGACGCATGGTTTTAAGCGGGGGTAAAATCATAATTCTATAGCTCATACCGTCAGGCAGGGTAAAGCGGCCATCCTGAACAGTCAACCGGGTGAGAATGGTTTCCGCATTGATATAATCAAAAGAATACCCTTCGGGAAGGGAAGGTATTTGCGGCCCGGTCATGATGGGGGCATCCTCGCCAATGAAATAACAGACATCGGCGGTATACTTCCCTTGTTGAAGCATCAACTGGCACCGGCGTATGTAATCCGTCCAGGTGGAAGCATATTTGAACCATGTGTTATGCCGGTTTAATTCGGTCCCGAACCAGGCATTCACACCGGGTTTTCGGTTATCATCGGGTTGATGGATGTAAACGTGGAGCACCAGGTGGTTTATTCCTTAGGTAAAACTCCAATCGCCCCGCTGTTTTAGCAATGCCGGATGCCGCAAAAATGCCTGCTGACTGGCTGTGAACGCTTCGCTGTAAACGGTGGGCTTCCCATAAATATGGGCCGATGAGGAAGCGGCCTTGCATTCATATCCTGAGCGTTCGTTCCAGAACTCCCCGCCTAACAGGTCTGACTGACCGCCATATTTCAGAAATTCCGAGGGGAATCCCCAATGGCCGTAGTTTTCCAGCCATAGTTTCAGGTTATGTTCGTTGCTTATCTTCTTTAAACCGCCAACATATTCATAAGCAATATCGTCAGCCACTGAGCGGCGCAAATCCCATAGAAACCGCTCCGATTCTGCTATACTGCCCACGATGCGGCCTGTTAAAGTGGGCAGGTATGGAATTGGGTCATAACCGTATTTTTTAATGAACTTTTCAGCGTAACCGTCCGTCCAGTTCTGGGAACCTACCTCATAGCTGTCAATGACAACATATTTTAGTGCAGATTTGCTGTCTTCCGGGAGCCGCTTTAATAACTCACCCACAAAATTTTCAAAATGGTATCTGGTTTTTTCGCTATCCATTTTATCTACCTCGTAGCCGGTTCCCTGTGGGGATGCAGGATGGTTTTTCACGCCGGTTGGCGTCATCCCGAAACGAAGAATAGTCCAATTTCCTGCAGGCATATCCCATTCCAATGTGCCGCCGGGTTGCAGGTTTCCGGAAAGATTAACTATCCCTTCAGGGTTTACCATTGAGCCTGGATCAACAGAAAAATGCTGTTGCTCTCAGCTATAGCTGTTCCATTCGGGCAACGCTGTGGGGTGCATCTTACCCAGTTGTTTTTCGACGTATTTTTCCAAAACAGCTTCTTCCGAAATAACAATTTCCGCCAGCCCTGTAATCGGCGCATCACTGAATGGACCGGTACTTCGGATATTGTCCAGCACCAAGGTGAACCCGGACGACCTTACCCCTGGCAGGGACAAGGCAAGCGGTCCTTTAATCATTGGTCCTACGATGTCGCGAAAATTACTACGGTCGAAATGGAATTTCCTGATAAGCGAGTCTTTCCCGGCAATACGGGCATAAAGCCTGCAATCTGCACTGATTGTCTCGAGCGGGTAAAGGTAAAGGCTGCTGGCCTCCATTTCTTTAGGAAATATCAGTTCAATGCGGTATGTTTTTTCTCCTGCGACGAACATAGTCCCGGTTGAAAGGTCACCGTCCACCATTCGGTTCGCACCCGGCAGGGCAGGAGAGCTACCGACTTTGTGGCGTAGAGAGTTTTTCCCGGTTTCAACTGAAGGAAAGGCCAGCACCGCGATATCTTGAAACAAACTGTCAGGTTGGGAAAGGGTTACGGTCGCCTTTCCGGGCCCTTTTACTGATATTCCGGAACTAACAAGATACCGCATAGTTTTGTCCGCTGTGTTCCAGGGGCCGCCGCTCTGACTCCAGCCCGGGGAATTAAACAGACCAATGTCAATGCCAATCCGTTTTGCCTCGTTCACAGCATGTACCATACATTCCCACCAGGCATCGCTGAACAACGGTACATTACCGTCTTTACCCTCAGTATTGATGTTCCCGATCAATGCTGTGCCGATGCCTGCCTCCTTCATTGCGAGCAGGTCTTTGGTGATACCCTCCTTCGAGATATCATCGTTGATCCAGTACCAGTAACACCAAGGCTTTTCAACCGTTTCAGGGAGTGTGGTAAACTTTTGGTCCAGGTTATCCTGGACTTTGTTACATGAACTTAAAAAAATAAGTGGAAAAAATGCCAAAAATAAATTAAGACTTTTCATGATCTGTTTTTTTACTGTTTGTAATATCTCAGAATTGATTTCATTCCTTTTATATCTAATCCAGGCCAGCCTTTTTCGGCTACGTTATCTTTAATCAGAATGTCACTGCAGTGATCAAAGGAAAAAACTTTGGCGCCATGTTTATCAAGGGGATAATCTTTGCTTGCTTTGATTATATTGCCAACAAAGTGGAAATTTTCAACTGACCTGGCATTGACCAGTAGCCGGCTGAAAACTTCACAGGTATTGTTTTCGAAAAGGATATTTCGGTGATAATAATAGTCTTTTACAGGTTTCGTACGCGGGCTTATCTGAACGACAGGTGCATTGCCCCCGTGAAGCCCAAAGTTTTTGAAATAATTGTTCCTGATGATTACATTCCTTACCGGCCCCGATTCATACCAGAACGTTGCATCTCCTTCAAAAAGGATGCTGGTGAAGGTACATGATTCAAAATGATTCCCTTCCACCAGTACATCGCCGGCAGTGGATATGAGTATGCTGCGAGCCCTGTTCCGACGTACTACCGAATTTTTAAAAATCAGATTCGGTTGCCACGACAAGTTGTTGGCTACACTGTTGGCCCTGAGGATATCTCCCACCTTTTCTTTGCAGGTGAGTTCCATGTGTTCGGAATTAATTTCTTTAACTTCCGTAACTTCCAGCTTTGCGTATGGCTTAAGCGTTCCTGCATCCGCCAGGCTGATGGTATCGCCTGCCCTGGCAAACTGAAAACCCTGCTGCTGCCCGTGCATTATTTTTACCCCGATGGTAGACTCATTTACCATGTGGTCAACG
>JAQVEI010000459.1 GCA_028697695.1 Lentimicrobiaceae bacterium | reverse complement strand
AGTTATTCTCAGGCAAAAGATAAGTATCCCGGTTTTTTAATTAATATCTCAGGAATGAATTTTTAAACGGCTGGCCAGATCAAAAAACTCTTTCAAACACAGCATGGTGAGCTGGGCATCTTCAAGGGCATTGTGCGTACCGCTATCCCGTTTAAACCCGAACCATTCAGCAAGTGATTTTAAGCTATGTGAGCGGGGCGTAGTCTTTCCATTGGCTTCGAGAATTCTAAAACAAAAGAATGCAAGTGTATGCAAATCGATAAGGGTATTGCTGTATGGCCAGGGCATATGCTCATCGCGATAGGCAAATTTCAGAAAGTTGATGTCGTATATAACGCTTTGTCCGCAACAAACAACATCACGTAAGTCGCCAATATTGCGCTTGAGCAATTTCCTTATCCATGCTTCAAATGAATCAATCACCTCATATATCAGGGGAGCTTCCTGCAGCTCATCCCAGGTCAACCCATGAATTTTCACCGCGGCTTCTGTAAAAGCCTCTTCATCTTCGGGACACACATTTGAAATAAAAGTTCCCAACTCAACCCAATTATCGTTAAGCAATACTGCTCCTATCTGAATAATTTCGTGGTAACCCGGATCAGGGCCACTCATTTCGAGGTCAAAAACCAGGTATGGCATACAGAAGTTAGTTTAAAGTGTTCTATTTTTTATTTCCGTCAAAGTGATCACGAAAGCACCACATCAAACCAGGGTGCAGCCCGGATCTCATCAATAAGTATCAGGATTCTTTCAGCCGTTTATCAATGTATCTGGAGTTCATAATTCTTAAAATACCCATATAATCGGGTGCCAGTTCAACGAGGTCACCCGTTTTATAATTGCGTTCATTCTGTCCGAGGTCTATCACAATCATATCCGAGCTTGATCCGACAAACGAAATAGTCTCATCGGTAGGTTTCAGGTGACTGCTTTCCACATCCAGCAGGCCCAGGTCCAGTATGGCACGGAACGAAGTCTTACCCGCTTCATCACTGCTAAAGTCAAAAGTATGTCCCTCAACATTGGTACCCATCTCACCCATAGGGACCGTAGGCTTCTCTATCAACTCGATAATTTCGGCATACACCATAAATACATCATTGTGCATATCCGGAAGGGTGGTATCATTATACACATCGGTGCCCAGGTATAAAGTTTCCCCTACCCTGAAATGATTGATACCCTGGGGGAGTAGTTTTTCAAATATCAAAGGTATTGACACTGATGAACCCCCGGAGACATAGTGAATCTTCCTGTTAAAACGGGCCTCCACCAATTGCGAATAGAGGCTAAGCTGAATAAGCTTATCATGATTGGGCAATACCCCATAGAGACAGGAAAGGTTAGTCCCAATGCCAACTATATCAATATTGGGCAGGATGAACACTTTTTCATAAAAACTGATAAAGTCATCCCTCATTACACCCTCGCGCAATTCGCCCATTTCAATCATAATATACACCTTGTGTGTCTTATTCTGCCTTCCGGCTTCATCGCTCAGAAGCTTTATGGTGCGAAATTCCGTGTTAAAGCTGGCATCCGCGTACTTTACCACTTCGGGTATGGAGCGCACCGGGGGCGGTTTAATGTAAATGGTCTCAATTTCAGGTGCCATTTTCTTTATTGCCCGCAAATTCGAGACCCGTGAATCACATAACTGCCTGGGCTTTAATGCAACCAACTCCTTTAAAAACGTTATATTTCCACACAATAATTTTGAAACGATAGCCCAGTTTATTTTTTCCCGTTTGAATAATCTCTCAAGATAATCGTAGTTCTCTTTCAGTTTAACTGTATCCAGGGTAATGTATGCCATAAAGCAGGGGAATTTTATGTTTCTTTTCTCAGTGGTGTTATTTTTCTTTCAAAATCTGAAAATCAAAGAATCCTGTTTAAAAAACAATATCATGTAAAATAAAGTCTTTTTCGCCGGTAATTGTTTGATAAATCTGGCCAAACAGCTCATATAAAATCTGTTTAAAACGCTAAAGGGATCAACAATCATCCGGGCAAAGTGATATTCAGATTTTAGCATTGCAATATACACATTATTTGACAATCAACTAAATTTATTTTGCAACTACCTCTTAATGTGGCCATTAAATCAATCTTCCAAGGAATAAATTCTGCACAGCTGCATCCAATTATTCAATCATTTGATCTGGCTGCAGGTTTAAAAAGTTAAAATACGCTATCTTTATTGATTATTTAATAAACCAGCACGGCAGAGTTGAAATAAGCTGCCCATCATATTATGTAGCCGCCGGCATTAAAGATTGGTTTCAGGATATTTGGCTGGTATTTATGTATATGTGGTCAACCAAATTTGTATGCAGCCGGTGATCCTGATAATGCCATAGTATTGCTTATAATTGAAAATCAATAACTTCTTCTTATACCTTACGCTATGACCATTCAAAATATTGAAATAAAAGCCAGAACCCAAAACCAGGCTTTTATCCGCGAAAAGCTACTATCGCTTGAAGCTGTATTTAAAGGCATTGACCTCCAAACCGACACCTATTTCATTGTGCCTTCCGGACGGCTGAAGCTAAGGGAAGGGAACATAGAGAACCACCTGATTTATTATGAAAGGGAAGACCAGCAATCGCCAAAATCCTCACAGGTAAAACTGTACAAACCGGAAAACCCTGCCGCTTTAAAAGAAATATTAACGCAGGCGCTGGGCGTTAAAGTAGTGGTCAATAAAAAACGTGAGATATACTTTGTGGACAATGTAAAATTTCATCTCGACACCCTCCACAGCCTGGGACAATTTGTTGAGATTGAAGCCATTGATAACCAAGGGACTATGAATGTTGAAGAGTTGTATGTTCAATGCAGGTTTTACATGGAACTTTTCCGGATAACCCCGGATGCACTGGTTTCCGAATCCTACAGCGATATGCTGCTAAAAATTTAGTTTACAGCGTATTGTGTAAAAAAACAGCGCATGTAATACAAGGCTTTTTCGCAAATCAGTATATAAACGTGAATTTAATGCTACATCGCTACTGCAAGGCAGCCAATTAAAGTTGCTGTTAAGGATTGCAGCTTGTACCCGCTCATAAAGCAAAGCCCGTCAGAT
>JAQVEI010000458.1 GCA_028697695.1 Lentimicrobiaceae bacterium | reverse complement strand
ATGCCTTCGGTTCCGGACAAAATCTGAAGGGTAACAATGTCGCCCTGAATTTTTACCACCTGGGCCAGATGACCATTTACGGTGGCAAGTTCATCATAACCAATACCTGAGGCCTGTATGCTGCAGGTAGCTTTGGTAATTTGAGTAACTTTAGTGAATATTTTTTTAAATCCGCTGCTTTCCATTAGGCCACTTTCCTTTCGTTGATGATTGCTTCAAGCTCTGATTCGTATTTTTTGAAATCTTCGCTCTTATATTCTGAATAGTTCATCTGTTTAAAGACGTTGATGATGCGCTTAAAGTAAGGGTTGACTGCTTCAAAACCTTCAAAATCAAAGTCGGTATGGCAAACTTCCAAAACTTTTATCAGCATTTCACGTTGCCGCTCAATAGGGGTGCTGGAATCGATATCATCGAAGGCGTCCTGTTGAAGAATTACAAAGTCGATAACTTCCGATTTCCAATAGGTAAGGTGATAATCCACGGGTACGCCATCGTCGCCCAGGATGTTGATTTGCTCATACACTTCCCGGCCACGGAGTAATATATTTCTGGCATCCAGCACTTTATCCAGCCATCCGGGGGTGATGTGTTCGGCCAGGTACTCCTGCAATTCAGGATATTCAAGATATTTTGAATAACTGTCGATGGGATCTACAGCCGGGTAACGCTTGCTGTCAGCCCTTTGCTGGGAAAGCGCATAGAAGCATCGTGCTACCTTTTTGGTTGACTCGGTAACCGGCTCTTTGAGGTTACCTCCGGCCGGCGAAACAGTACCGATAAAGGTAATGGAACCCGCTTTACCATTGCGCAGGTTTACATATCCTGCCCGGGCATAGAAACTGGAAATAATGGCCGGCAGGTCCATGGGGAAAGCATCGGGACCGGGCAGCTCTTCCATTCGGTTCGACATTTCACGCAGCGCCTGTGCCCAGCGTGAAGTAGAGTCGGCCAGCAGCAGTACTTTGAGTCCCATTGAACGGTAATACTCTCCAATGGTCATAGCGGTGTAAACAGAGGCTTCACGCGCGGCTACCGGCATGTTGGAAGTGTTGGCAATAATGGTGGTACGCTCCATGAGTGCACGCCCGGTGCGCGGGTCAACCAATTCGGGGAACTCCGTAAAAATTTCAACCACCTCATTGGCGCGTTCACCGCAGGCAGCCATGATAATCAGGTCGGCTTCTGCCTGCTTGGATAAAGCATGCTGCAATACCGTTTTCCCTGAACCAAAAGGCCCGGGAATAAAACCTGTGCCACCTTCAGCCATGGGATTCATGGTGTCAATAATACGAACGCCGGTTTCCATTAATCTGAAAGGCCGCGGCTTGTCAACATAAGCAGTAACAGGTATTTTTACCGGCCATTTTTGCAACATGGTAACATTCACATCGTTGCCTTGTGCATCGGTAAGTACTGCTATGGTTTCCGAGGCCTTGTAGGTGCCTGCTGTATTGATACTTTTGATGGTATATTTACCCTGTAGCTTAAAGGGTACCATTATTTTGTGACCAATCCAGTTTTCTTTAACCTCGGCCAGCCAGTCACCGGCAACCACCGTTTCTCCCACTTGCATCAAGGGAGTAAACTCCCATTGCTGGTCGTAATCGAAGGCATCGGTGTATTCGCCCCGGCGCAGGAAAGTCCCTTTCATGGTGTCCAGGTTGTTCTGCAGCCCATCAAAATTGCGGGAGAGAATGCCCGGACCCAGGGTTACCTCAAGCATATGCCCCATAAATTCTACAGTCTCACCCACCTTTAATCCCCGGGTGCTCTCAAAAACCTGGGTATAGGCTTTGTTGCCCAATACTTTAATAACCTCGGCCATCAGCCTGACACCGGCCAGATTGATAAAACAAATTTCATTCTGCGAAACCGGGCCATCGGCCTCTACGATAACCAGGTTGGCTATAATGCCCGTAACTGTACCGGTGGTCAATTTATTTTCTTCCATCTTTTATCGAAAATTCTTTAGAAAATTCATAACTATTTTGCAGTTCGTTAAGCAGTTGCCTGAACATTTCCTCGCCTGTGGCTTTATCCAGTTTCAACCAGCGCTCTATAATGTCCAGCTTAATATAATAAGCCAAAAGTACTTCGATCGAAAAATAATTAAAAGTGTTGTATTCGTCCAGGTATTCCCAGCGCATCAGGTCAATGGCCTTTTCGCGGGCAAGCAGGTCATTTATCTCGCTTAGCTGCAATACCTTGTCAATCCATGGCCATTCCTGCGATAATCCTAAATCGCGCGCATTGCTGCGGGCAATTTTTTTGGCAGCATTGTTGGCTAAAATAATTTGATTCTCGTAAGGAATATCGTTGTTTTTTGCTGCAATTACCAGCATTGCATTTTTTAAATTAACCTCAAAATTAAACCAGTTCCTCAGAAAGTCATGTTTCAACGCCACCATCTCTTCAAAATAAAGTGTAGTGAGTTCGTTTTCGGGAGAGAGGTTGGGATAAAGCGGCGTTTCTGATTGCTGACTTTTAATAAATCGGGCCATGTATGGCTGCAAAAGGCCGGGGTTGTCCAGGGCGGCTTCAAGCGTATCCCATGAGTAGATGCCTTCCCTCACCGCTTCATCTTTTTCGACCCTATTCATTACAGCAAGCAGGTTAATATTGTCGTAAACCAGCAGCAAATGAACAAATAAGGCATAATCTTTTTTTGACAAGCCTTCTTTAAGCACTTCTCTCATCTCGGAAGTACCAAACTGTAGCTTCCCCTGATCGAGTGTTAAGTCGGGCAGTCCTGCTATGATATAGTAGTAATTCTGACTAAACATCATTCAGTGCCAAATAAGAGGTTGATGGAACGTGGACGCATAAAGGAACGGAAAAATGCTTCAAAATCTTCGTCCGTAAAGCTGATAAGATAGCTGTTGTCTTTGGGGCCGATTTTAAAACCGCCTTTGATTTTTTCATCAAAACGGATATTTAAACCTGCATTAAGCACTTCATTCAACCGCTTGCCAAAATATTTTTCCAGGGCATTTTCGTCTTCTTTCGGCATAACCAGCGTAGCATCGTTGTTGAAATTTTCCAACGCCTTGCGAATCATCTCACCCATAAATGCCTTATCGGTGACTGCTTCTTTG
>JAQVEI010000457.1 GCA_028697695.1 Lentimicrobiaceae bacterium | reverse complement strand
AATGATTTTAAACCACACTGTATCTGAGTTTTTAAATTGCAGATAGAGAGGAAAAGCCTTGCCGGGTATAACTGTTTCAGGTAGCTGAAAATTAATCGATACAGATTCAATCTGCTGTTTTAATACGCTACAGTTTTTGGCTCCCAGGGTGTTGGGAAATTTCTGTATGGCTTTTTCACAATATAGATGTGCTTTTACCAGATCGCCTGTAACGGATTGACCTGACCCGGAAACGTAGCCGGGATAAATTTCAGGTGAGTTTTCATCAGCATACGCGGAAGCTATGGCAAACAATATATCGGCCGCTGCCGGGTGCTGTGTGTACTCTTTTTCCAGTCGGAGCAGAGCATTTAAATAGAGCGAGTCGACACCCGGCAATGCACTGTGCTGCCTGACAAATTCCAGCCGGTGTAGTTCGGCATCAACGAATGCCAGGGTATCCGGACGCGATAAACGCCAGGCCAGAAGTTGCTGATAAATGCGTGTACCCTGATAAACAAATGAAAGGGTATCGGTAGAGGTTAATTCTAACGCGGTGAATGTTGCTGCATCATCAAAATACGCGGCATCGTTTAATTGAAAAGGCATCTGGGGAATGGCAATGCCGGCCTGATGCGAGTTGTAGAATTCAAGGGCTCTACTGGCCAAAAAATCGTAAAGGGTAGGCCGGTATTGTTTAGAATGAGGCTCAGTTTCCAACAATACATCATAGTCTTTCAGGTTGGTATTTTTAAGCAGTTCATCATTGGCCAGCGATGCCGTAAAGTGGCCTGATATGGCTCTGATAAATGCAGCAGCATCCCATAGCTGCATGTCCTCTTCGATACCCTCCGGAAGCCGGGTGCGATCGAAGATCTTGTACTGATTTTCACTGTAATACTTCCAGTAAAGTTCCGCCAGAATGGAATGCATAAACTGCTTTGAAGGCTCTGGTTTTTTTTGCAGGGCATTTTCTGTTTCTGCAATAAAACGTAAAAGATAATCGGGTTCAAACTGGCTTTTTAACATGACCTGATAAAGCACCGCCTTGAGATAAACAGGCATGTTGTTACCGGTCAGCGAGTTGTCAGCAATATTGTTTACAATTTCTAAGGCCTGAGCAGGCAAACCCGCCTTATTGAGCGAATCTGCTTTATCCCATTGGGCTTTATCATCATGTACTGCCATGGTTCTGGTTTGTTTTCCGGAATGTTGTTGAATTTGTGCACTGCCCGATAGTTGTATGAATACAATAATACCAAGTAAAATTTTTATCCTGCCTTTCATGTGGTGTGTTTTAAGTATTGATATATAGACAATCCATTATGCGAAAGATGGTGAATTCACTGAGGTGCGTCCGGAAACTCAGGAATTATTTTTTTTTAGCCTCTTTAATCAATGCGTGCATAGGGTTTCTTAGCCCCTCATATTCTACAAGTTCCATTTTTACGGAACCAACAATCACTGCAGATTGCACCAATACAGGCAAACGGTTTTTATCGTCCGAAATCCATAAAACCATAGGATAAGGCTCACTAAAAACATTGCCTTTAATAACCATGGGTTTAAATTTCAGACAACTTACACTGCCCAGTTCAGTTTTAATGACTTCTTTGCCCAAAAATACAATTTTGGAAACATAGAGGGAGTCATCAAGAAAAAAAGCGAGCGGGAAAGAATCCTCCGGCTCCATCCCGGATATATCGAGGGTTCGTGCATAATAAAACACCGAAACAATATCTTGTGTATTGGGCGGAATTCGCTTTATTGCTCTTCGACTGACTGCCAGTCCCTGATGTTGCCTGAAACTTACCTCATCGTCTTTCTTATATCCACCCTCACGGGTGCGTCGGGTAAATTTCCACGGAATTAAGGCCTGAGTATCAATAAATGTTTCAAACCGGTCGTCAACTTTAAAAAAGAAATTAAAGGCTCCTTTCGATTGACCGGTAGCCAATATATGATAGGTAGGACGATCGTTGTGTTTGGTCAGCTTATTTTTAATGTGAAGCCTGGCTTCACCGGCTGTAACTTTTCCGGTAAGCAATGATTGGTAATAAACTCTGAAAGTAAGTTTTTCGCCCGGCTGAAAAGCTGTATTTTCAATATGGCGCAACTCTTGCGCCATCAGCGGACTCTCGCTAAATATAGCCCAAAGAAAAAGAAGAGAAATATAAAATACCGGGTTTATTTTCATATGCTTTGCAACTTTGCAGCAAGTTTGCAAAAAGTGTTCCAAAATTTTCTTTAAATCAAAAGCAGGCGTTTGTACCCCTATAATCTTTCATTCATTTCCTTATCTGCATACCACCGCCAAACCAACTTTGCTATTGTTGATTTTTTCAATTAACATAAAAAAAACGGCCTTTTAAAACCGGGTAAATAAACAAAATAAATATATATGTGTTTGAAATTAAGACAAAAAATGGTAACGCAAGTGTCCGGTTTTGCGCCTGGAAAAACTGAATTATCTGTCTTAATCCACTATATATCAGTGCTGACGGGCAAACGATGATATCGTCAATACCTGCGTTTGTTCCTATATTGCTCCGGGCTTTTGCCCATGATTATACAGACCATGCATTATGAATGAAAGCAGGTCATCATTAAAACATTTAAAAAAAGTGTCTTTATTTTTTATTATGCCAAGAAATAATTGCACGACCTAACCTATGAAAAAAGATATCTTTAATAAAAAAGAGCCGGTTGAGCGGTGGATTATTGATCCAATTTCCCGGTTTGTTAACAATAGTACCACCAGTGGTGTGGTGTTGTTTTCGGCCGCTTTTATTGCAATTATACTTTCGAATACTTCTTTTTCTGATACTTTTCATAATTTTTGGAAAATAAAGCTGTCTCTGGGATTTGCCAATTGGGAATTGTCTAAGGATTTACATCATTGGATAAATGATGGTCTGATGGCAGTATTTTTTTTCGTGGTGGGTCTGGAGTTAAAAAGGGAAATTATCAGTGGTGAGCTCAGCAACCCACGAAAAGCAATCCTACCTATCGCAGCAGCCATAGGAGGTATGGTGGTACCTGCAGCCATATATTTAATGCTTAATCCATCGGGCCAACCACAGAGAGGATGGGGAATTCCTATGGCTACTGATATTGCTTT
>JAQVEI010000456.1 GCA_028697695.1 Lentimicrobiaceae bacterium | reverse complement strand
GCTGCACCACGGTTGCCATGCCCTGAGCGTAAGCGTCCTGCACAATCCTGAAATTGTCCTCAGCAGCCCTGGCGGCTTCGCGCGATAAGTCCACTTTGTGGTAAGAGGCTTTGAGCAATTGTACGCTGGAATGAATGCCTTTTTCCAGCTTGTTAAGCAGGTCTTCTCTTTGCCAGGCAATTTTATCCTGTTCAATGGTGGCCCGCTGCGCTTCCTGCCGTCTTCGTCCGCCTTCAAACACCGGAATACTCACTCTTACACCCGCGTTCCAGGTAATATCGTCCGGCGGAGGCGGTATGGGCAGTTTGGGATTGGCAATAACGCCATCGCGCACAAATGCCTGGTCTGCATTGCCAAACAGCGCAACCTCAGGAAGGTAAAGCTGACGGTTGCGCATTGTTTTTTGACGGTCAATGATTTCACTTGCGGTAAGCAGTTGTTGCAGCTCGGGAGAATGCAACTGCATCTCAGCAACTATAAATTCAGCATATCTTTCGGTAAGGCGGGGGTTACTGAAATAAAATGGCAGAATGTCGCGTACCGGCATTATGGCTTCATCAATGCCCGTGGTATCAGGCGTGGCAACCGGATGATCGGAAGGCAGGTTGAGCAGCTCATTTAAATTGTACATGGCCGCCTGGTATTGAGCCCGGGCATCGTTCAAATCCATTTTATTCATACTTAGCTCACTCACCCAGCGGTTTACATCCGAAATGCCGGCTTCGCCACTTTGTTCTTTGGCTTTCGCGATGTCCAGGTTTTGCATAGTGGCATATACATTATCATTTTTAATTTGAAGGTTGTTCCGGGCAAATAGCAGCCGGGTATATGCCGTCGATACATCGCTTATAATATCGAGGGCGACTTGCCTGCTGTAATATTTTTGGTTTTCAGCCATCAGCTTTTTAATGGCGTAGTTTGCAAAAGCAGCATCCGAATAGATTACCTGTTTGAGCGAAGCCGAACCGGTTACGGTAAATTCGCCCCTTTGTCCCATAGATGCTTCCACCAGGTTCTTACTCAGTTGTACGGCGGTGCCTGAGGCCTCAATTTGTGGCAGCAGGTTCGTCCCGGCTATTTTCACATCCTTTTGGGCCAGCAGCAAATCCTGATCGGTTATTTTTCCGGTAATATTATTCTCCAATGCCTGTGCTATGGCCTGGCGCAGGTTCATCTCTTCGCCCGGCATTTTCTCCACATTCACCAGAATGGCATTTTCAAACAGGCCCCATTCTTCAGGAAATTTATTGATCTGCCGCAAGCTCGCCATATTAATATAAGGTGTGCGCTCTTTTGTAACGGTTGCGATGGGTATGGCTGAAAGGTTGATGCCTTCACTCACTTTCAATACCCGCAGGGCTACCTGCCGTGCCATTTGCTGGAAGGTGAAAGGAGGAGTGTAGCTTACCGTTGCCCCCTTTTCCAGATAATCGGTACCACTTACGGAGAGTGAAGGGATGTGCCGGCTGTTTAGCCCCGCAAAAAGGGTTCCTATCTCCGTTGCGGACTGCGCCACCATCGGAAAAACAAAGGCGGCATCCACACTGGCCGGCAGGGCCGCAAGGGCTTCATCCACAGAAGTGCCAACAGGAATGAAAATAAGGTCGAAATTTGAATTTTCCCGGTTCAAAAACTGCCGGATTAATTCAGAATTGTGGTAGAAAGGATCCGCTACAATAACTGCTAAATGTTTAAACGAAAACATTTGATGGAAAGCAAGCATATCGTCTTTCAGCTTTATCATGGAAGGGATAAAAGTGAAATTGTCCACCCCGGTGCTGTTGTTCTGTTGCAGTTGCAGCCCCTGCAACTCCCTATCCAAAATGGTGGCGGCAATCACCGGTTTGGGATGCATTTTCAGCCGCACGGCTGCATCTGACGACAAATAGCCCAGCGTGATGACCAGGTCAATATCCGGATCATCCAAAAGTGTTTGCAGGTTCTTATCCACCCGGGCAGGCTGCCAGTCGGCATTTAATTCAGTATAGGCAGCCCCTCCCTGCGCGTTGGTCAATGCAGTAATTTCAGACTTTACAAGTTGCGAGAGTTTTTCAAATTCGCCGGTACCGGCATCCTTGCATATTCCAACGCTTAACAGGTTTTGGGCTGGCATGGTTAGCGGGGCAATCATCAGTGCCAGTACCATGCTAAAAATCAGGCCGGTTCTATTCATTTGATTTGGGTTTTTCAAGAAAGTTTGATTTGGGTTATTCTTCGCGTATTCAAACATGTTTACTGTCTTATTCCATTTTGCCGGTATCGCTCGCCTGCCGTTCGTTCATCTGGAAATCTGCTATGATGATAACGGTAGACTTCGCGGCTGCCACCCGGTGGTGCATGGGCATTTTTCCGCTGTTGTTGCTTAACCAGCCCGACAAAATAATTCTTTGCCACCCGCTTTACCCGGAAAATTATTTCATCGGCTTTTGTGCACCTCGCACTCACCTGCGGGTCGAAAATCAGATGTGGATACCAGGGGTTTTGTTTAAACAAATCATACAGGATATTAAAAAACTGACTAATCTCTTTTTCAGGAGGTTTGTTTTGAGCGGATATGGCATTTACCCGATATTTTAGTTCCCGTTCAAGGTGCCTGAGCATCAGCTCAAAAACTTCATTTTCATTGTTGATCTCCTTCAAAAGCTCATTTTCTGCCAACTCCGGCTCCTGATGAAGCGCATCCACGGTCAGCCCAACGTTACCGGAGCGAGCTATGATGCGTCCTGCAGCTTGTATGATATCTTCGTTGTTCATAACCATGCGCCTTTTATAGGATTGATGCATTCAATAAACACCGTTCACAGGGGTTTTATTGGTGCTGTTTTGAATAAACAGTGCAAAGTTAGTAAATGTTCACTTACATTACAAATTAAATGGCATTTATTTTTAATTATTTTTTATATCGATGGTGATTTTTATGGGAAAGTAAGGTTGGAGAGGAACAGTACTTGATTAGTTAACAGGCTGCTTTACTGTGTGTTGTGATAATTGGAGGCAGTTTAGGAATTGTCCTGCTGAAAGTTGAACAGCTTGGCAGAATTATACTATCAGCTCATTATCAATACGTTAGTCAAGTTGAACTAAATGATATGCTCCTTTTTGAA
>JAQVEI010000455.1 GCA_028697695.1 Lentimicrobiaceae bacterium | reverse complement strand
CCCGATATATTTCAATGTTTTCTGTTAAATCAATAGATAAAAATTTCTCTGAAGTTGGCTCAACCATCATCATTTCTGACGTAGTTAAAAATCCAATTCCATATTTTGCTTTTTCTACTAAAAAACGTTTAAATATACCAGGGAAAAATACCGTGGCAATTTTGGAAAGTGGTGTAAATGTTATTTGTTCACTTATCTGTATTTTTGATTCATTGATAAAATGTGATGAATCTAATCTAAAATCGCTTGAAAGAATTTTATGAATATCAATTCGGGAAGTCGAGAGAACATCTTGAAATATATTTAAAACGGAATCATTCATTTTTGAAGGCTCTTTTTAATTTCCAAATAATTTTTTGCCACTCCTGGCAATTCATCATCCACAATTCTTCCGGTAGTTTCCACTGTCGGTAAGAAATCGAGAATCGTCGATTCAACAAAGGGTTTATAAAGGGATCGTTTTACGATTTCTCTGCCACGCTCATCTTTTTTATAAATAAAGTTACCCCGGCGGTCTTTACCTACCTTTTTTACATTAGCCATAAAAGTTTTATAGGGCGCCATTTCACCGCTCATGCTTTCCATTAGTTTTTCATTCTCACTTTTCCGGCGCAAAATAAGCACGCTTGTTTGGGTGCCGGTGCGTGGTAAAAAGGTTTCTACCGGCAAATCCACGCTGGCCAGCACCTGGCAGTTTTGTAAAATCCAATAACGCACATAGGCATACCCGGGGTTGCTCAAAATGCTGTCGGGCAGCACAATGCCCAGTTGGCCGGTTCCTGGTTTCAGGAAACTCACACAGCGCTCCACAAACAACACCTCTGGCTCCATTGCATTTTTCAGGTTGGTTTCCATCTGCCATTTGTCATCAGAAGTTTTGCTCCAGGCATGGGCCAAATCGTATCGCTCCAAAATTTCAGCACTGTCGATTTTTATTTTGGCCCCAAAGGGGGGATTGGCCATAACATAGTCCATAGAACTCAGTTGAATTTTCTCCTGCACTGCCTTGGGCCATTGGTTTACCGGCTTCAAGGAATTTACAGCAAACAATCCGCCCCGGCCATCGTTGTTCATTATCATGTTCATCTGGGCTGCTTTTACAAGGTTACTATTAAAGTCGGTGCCAAAAATGTTTTTCCCGGCTTCGTGAATTTCCTCAAACAGTGCTTTTTCTTCCGCTTCTGAAGGTTTATTGGGATTTGCCCAAGTTGCTTTATGCTTTTGCCGTAATTTTTCGCTGATATAATTAAAGGCGATCACAATAAAGCCGCCCGTTCCACAAGCAGGATCGTAGATGCGCGCTCCCGGTTCGGGGTCCAGCATTTTAACCGTCATCTTTACGACATTACGTGGGGTGAAAAACTCGCCCTTGGTGCCTTCCAGCGTGGGGCCGACTATGGTTTCGTAGGCCACACCTTTTACATCCACCGAAGAATGGATAAAATCATATTTTTCAAGTTGTGAGACAATGTAGGAAACTGTTTCAGGATTAAATAAAATGCCGGGTGCCTGGTCATCAAACAATCCGGCATATTCACGTCGCTGTTTAACCTCTCTAAACAAAGTTTCAATACGGTCTTTTACTCCTTTCCTGCCCGAAGACTCATTGCGTTCTTCGGCATTGCGGATGGCAAATTTGGGGCGTCCGTTTTGTGTCTCGTCTTCGATTTTAGCAAATAGAATTTTAAGAAATTCCCAAAAAATCTGTTCTTTACTTCCCCCCTGGTTAGCGTGGATGTAATCATGGCAACGTTTAAAAGCATAAAGCAAGTTATTACCAGTGGCTACTCTTAACCTGCGCCTGTCGGTGGTGTAAATGGAAGAAGCATCCTCACCCTTGCGGGGAAAATCGTTTACCGGAAAGACATCGGTTTCTAACTTTTCCTTTTTCTTTTGAAAATAAAGTGTTTCTATTCCATTGGTCCAGCAACCGAATTCAGCGCTTTTTACATCCACCAGCCATTGTTCAAGTTCATCGGTGCCGTTTTTCTTGGCTGCCGGTTCTGTTTTGGGGTTTACAACTAAAATGAGAATGTAGGGTTCTTCAGTCACGGCTTTCATAACCGCCAGCGGAACTTTTTTAGTGCGTTGCTTGCTGCCGTCCCATACCTTTATTTTAATATCAATCCGAATGTCTTCTTTGTTATAATTGTATTCTTCGGTCAGCGTGCGTTCAAAATTTTGGCGAACCTTTTCCTGTTCACTCTCCTTGACCCATTGTCCGGTAATATAATCTGAAATCTTTCCATCCGGAATCACCGCCTGGGTTTCGTAATCAATTCCTGGTTCTTTAACTTTATTGGTATCTTCGCTCATATATCCTTCTACTATTAAACAGTTTCCATTATCGGTTCAATTTTAAATCGTGGTTTAATTACTTGTGAATTGGAAGCGTCTGATAGATCTGTATAAAAACCAAGTTGGCGTAAGCGGCTCTTAAGCGCCTCGTAATTGTTGCTCAATGCTTTGGCAATCTCCGGGCTGTCGGTTCCTTCCGGCCATTCGTTGATGTAAATTCCGTAACGATTTTTCAGCCACTCAACAAAAGACGTGATGGTAATCGGCTGTGTCTTGAATCCATGTTTATCTGCTCCCACAACAGCCAGTTGCACCAGCACTTCCAGCAATAGGTTCCCCAAAACATATTTTCGCTTTTTACCTCTGCCGCCTTGTAAGAAGCCTTCTTCTCTGTTCATATTACACAGTCCTGACATAAGTTTTTTATGCCTTGTAATCAAATGCTTCCAATTAGATTTATCATTACAAAGAATCTCAACATATTTATCAAGCGGGGAAATTTTCAATTTTAAAATATCCTGGATGTCCTCATCATCCTGTAAGTCTTCATCATTGACGATGTCTGCCAGTTTGTAATTGAAGAAGCCATCCAATTGGGCATTTTTTGTCAACTCAATTAACTGTTCAAGCGTTGGATTTTGAATGCCCTGGGTTTTAGCAAACTCGGCTAATTTGGCCAACTTGTAATGGGATTTAAAATAGCGATACATGTCATTGTAGTTTTTCTCAAGGCTCAATTTGGATAGCCGGTCGCAAGTTGGATCCTGAGCCAGCGTCAGATCAACAAATAGTTTCGGTTGAAAATCACACCCAC
>JAQVEI010000454.1 GCA_028697695.1 Lentimicrobiaceae bacterium | reverse complement strand
GTGGTGATGTGGTGATGTGGTGATGTGGTGATTGGAGGATGTGGTGATTGGAGGATGTGGTGATTGATGATGTGGTGATGTGGTGATTGGAGGATGTGGTGATTATTGATGGGAGGATGAGAGTGACTTAGTTCGGACGATGCTTTGATTGATTAAATTCGGGAAGAATGAAATCCGGATCTGGTAGTTTTTTCATGTTTTTCATCCTCCACACATAATGATACTCAATCAGCCGCCCCTGGCGAAATACCGGAATGGTATCGGGTTGCTCTATGGTTGAAAAATAATCGTTATACAGTGTGTTTGGGTCAGCGAAGTCATAACTTGATGAAAAGAAATAGGCATCCATTCCAGGTTTAAATCCACCCCTCAACAGGGTAATCCAGGCATACTTATGAGTTCGCTCTATGTCGGCCAGGGTAAGCAACTTAATATTCATCGGACGGGCCACATAATAATCTATGTTCGCCGCAGGAAACCAACGTTGCTGAATGATTACGGCATCCCTGCTCATTCGCCCCGATGCGGTATCAATTGCATAAATGGGTTTGAACCCATCATGCAATTGTTCCCATCCGTACATATCCAGGGTAATGTCTTTTATTCCAAGCCGCTTTCCCGTTTCGGGTTGTATGCCTTTGTTTAGAAACCAGCCCTGACTGAACTGGAGTACGGCAAGAGTTATAAATAATAAAAGAAATCCTATGGCATAACCTATCACCGTCGGGAAAGTTTTCTCATTCCTTCCTGCCCGGGTGTAACTCCGTATATAGAGCGCTGCCACAGGAATAAGCGTGAGATAAGCGGGGCCGGTCCAATGAGGCAGGGTGCGACGAAACAGAGAAAAAACAAGAAATATAAAGATTACCGGCAGTGCTGTTGTAAGCAGCAATTTTACGCCTGCACCCTGCTGCCTGAAACCTTTCTTAAAAAAAGCAATCAGCCCTGCCACTATCAGGCCGAATACAACAGGGTTCGTATAGAGAATTTGTCCGCCCAGTTCAGTGGCAAACAAATCTGGCCGAAGCAACGATTGTACCACTTCTACCCGGTCCGAATGGAAACGGAAGCTGATGAAATCATTTTGAATGTTCCAAAAAATTACCGGTGAAAACAACAAAAGAGCGATCAGCGCAGCAACATAAATTTGCCATTTTTTCAGCCATTGCCTGTCGAAAATCAAAACATAGAATCCCAGCCCGGAAATAAGAAATATAGACGTGTACTTTGAAAGTAATGCCAGGCCGCAGCTTATTCCGGCAAGCAACAGGAAATAAGTGCTTTCACGATTGTTGACACCCGTTTTTATTAGGCGAATAAACAGGTAAGTAGTTATCAGCCAGAAAAAAGTCTGGGGTGCGTCGGGCATTATGAAAGTACCCGCGATAATAAAACAATAAACAGATGCAGAATATAACAGGGCGGCATACCAGCCAGTAAGCTTATCCTTGAACTCCTTAGCAATCAAATATATAAGCCAGGTGTTGAGTGTACCGCAAACCACGGCCCCCAATCTTATAAAAATTTCATCGTTGAAACGAAGATTCAGGCTAAACAATTGAATCAACCAGCCCACCATGGAGGGATGATCAAAATGGCTAAGGTCAGGATACAATGCATAATTAATGTAATAAACTTCATCATTGCCCAGCTCAACAAAAGCCGATAAGAACACGCGTATTGCGGCGGAAACAATTATTAATAATGTCAGGCGGTATTTATGCAAATAAGTCGCGATCATGCATTGAAGTTTTCCCTGCGAAAATACGAAAAGATGACAAGGCGTATCAGATATAATATTGCAAACTTAATATATCATACCTTATAAGTGCTGAATCTGCACCATTGACTATTTCAACAAAAATTAAAGCAGCCAATAACCCTATGCAAAAAGCCGCAGAAAGAATATCTCCTTATCAGCGGCTCCCGTATAAAAAATTAAAATATCGGTGTATTTAACCAAAATAAACTTCCGGAAATTGTAGAATTTATTGTGCGCTATGGGTATCGTACCTAATCAAGCAATTGTAAGTATCAGGGTACCAGCATCCTGACAATTTCCTTTTTGCGAAGTTTGCGCTCAGGCTTCCAATGCCTGCTCCATTTCAGCAGCTTTGGGAAACAATATATTGTTCTCCAGATGTATATGAAGGTGGAGATCATCTTCAAACTCTTTCAATAGTGCCAGAGTAACCCTGTAAGTATTACAGGCATCTTCGGGTGGAGTATAACCTTTACTCAATGCTTCTATTTTACGGAAACGTTCGCCCTCGTTATCATGCTCAGCCATCATGCTTTGTATAGGATTTTTAACTGTACCGAAATGAGGCGTATCCAGTGAGCCACCGCTTTGTCTGGCTTTCACCATCTTGCGTACGAAAGGAAACAATACCAGCTCTTCCTTTTTCATGTGTTTGGCCAATTCGCCCACCGAGGCAGTAAACAATTCATTAATTTCAAATAACTCCGGATGACGATTGCCGTGTACCTGGCAAATTTTATCCAGATACGGTTTTATTTCAACCGACTTCTCCTCAACATAACGGTGATGCTTCTTTTCGATATAATCGGCAAGTAAATCCAGCGGCCAGGACTGATAGTCGGTTGTGCCGTTTGTAGCCGATTGGTTGATGGCAGATAAATCATTTAACACCTGCTCCGGATTGATGGACTTCTTTTCACAGGCATCAGCAATGGTGGTATTGCCCTGACAGCAAAAATCAATCCCGTATTTTTTAAAAACCGATGAAGCACGGTAATCGCGGGCTACCAGTTCTCCAATAATTTGATCTTTTTGAATATTCATGTTGTTTGGGTTTAAAGATAATAATACCTGTTGCTGTTTTTCTCGAAGCTTTCTGCTCCAAACAGGATACAAAGATAATCATTTAGATCAATAGTGGACATTATTATCCAATATATTTTATTCACAATCTTAATTATCTATATTATTACATTAATTATGGTTTGAGAGGAGCGGTTTTATCCGCAAATCCACTGTTGTCCGGTAAAAATAATGAGTTAGGAAGTACATAAAGCACAACCTAACTCATTTTTTGTAGTTTTATGTCACCAAACTATAATACTACATGGGTAAAAGTACACATTTTTTCGGTTCATCG
>JAQVEI010000453.1 GCA_028697695.1 Lentimicrobiaceae bacterium | reverse complement strand
CGGGTAAAGGAACCAATATACAGGCTATTTTTGGGTTAAGCAACATCGACAGGCCCTCACCCGGAGACATTGGCGGCACACTGGCCATGCTAATTTCATCCAATCCGGAAATCCGGTTTGTATACAGTCACACTACCGCATCCGGATTGTTTAAACTCGACACCCGTGAGGTGCATGAAATGCTTGATGGGATGAGTATCACTGCTGCACCGGTGTATAACTTTTTGAAAGCAATGATCAATGAAAATCTGACGGAAATTCAGTTTTCGTAACAATATAAAAACCAAAACCAAATCTAAAATCTAAAACAACATGTCACAAGTAAAATCGCTGGCCGACCTGAGAAAACTCAAAGAAGATCTACAGGGCAAGTTGAGCCTGAGAGAAAAAAGCAACCATCCGGAGAGTATGGTGCAGGTTAAAGTAGCCATGGCTACCTGTGGAATAGCCTCGGGTGCAAAGCAGGTTATGGAATTTTTTATCAATGAATTTGATAAAAGAAATATTCATGCGGTGGTAACACAGACCGGTTGCATGGGTTATTGCTATGCTGAGCCCACTATTGAAGTAACCGTTCCGGGTCAGGAGCCTATTGTTTTTGGCTATGTTGACACCAACAAGGCCGATGAGATTATTGAAAAATATATTAAAAATGGTGAACTGGTTGAAGGTATCATTCCGGTTAAATACCAATCCATAGAAACCAACAAGGAGAATAAGTAATGGGAAAATACAACATGCATGTGCTGGTATGCGGTGGCACAGGTTGCCATGCATCAGAGAGTGAAACTTTGCTTCAGGATTTGAAAACTGAAGTTGTTGAGCACGGTCTTGAAAATCAGGTACAGGTTATTGTAACCGGTTGCTTTGGATTCTGCGAAAAGGGACCCATTGTTAAGATTATGCCCGACAACACGTTCTACACACAGGTTACTCCAAAGGATGCCAAAGAAATAGTAGAAGAGCATTTAATTAAAGGGCGTAAAGTTAACCGGCTGCTATACACTCATCCGGAGACCAAGGAGCCTGTGGCAGATTCGAAACACATGGAGTTTTATAAAAAGCAATTGCGAATAGCCCTTCGTAACTGCGGTTTTATCGATCCAGAAAATATTGAAGAATATATTGCACGTGATGGTTACGAAGCACTGGCCCGCTCGCTCAATGAATACACTCCCGAACAGGTAATAGACATCATGAAAAAATCGGGGTTAAGAGGTCGTGGTGGTGGAGGTTTCCCTACAGGGTTAAAATGGGAGATAACCAGAAAATCTGAATCCGATATTAAATATGTAGTGTGTAATGCCGATGAGGGCGACCCCGGTGCATTTATGGATCGTTCCATTCTGGAAGGCGACCCTCATAGTGTGATTGAAGCCATGGCCATTTGTGGTTATTGCATTAAATCATCCCTGGGACTGGTATACATCCGTGCCGAATACCCCCTGGCCATTGAAAGGCTTAAAACAGCGATAGCCCAGGCCAGAGAATATGGACTTTTGGGTGAGAATATTCTGGGATCCGGTTTTAATTTTGATATCGAGCTAAAATATGGAGCCGGCGCTTTTGTATGCGGTGAAGAGACTGCACTGATTCATTCCATGGAAGGTTTAAGGGGCGAACCTACCTTTAAACCACCCTTCCCCTCAGTATCGGGTTATTTTGGATATCCAACCAACGTGAACAACGTGGAAACTTTGGCCAATGTGCCTGCCATCATTATTCAGGGGCCTGAATGGTTCGCAGGAATAGGCAGCGAGAAATCAAGAGGAACCAAAGTATTTGCTCTTGCAGGCAAGATTAACAACGTTGGCCTGATTGAAGTACCCATGGGAACCACTCTAAGAGAGGTAATTTATGAAATTGGGGAAGGCATTAAAGACGGGAAAAAGTTTAAAGCAGTACAAACCGGAGGTCCATCAGGTGGATGCCTTACCGAAAAGCACCTGGATACACCCATTGATTACGACAACCTGATAGCCTCAGGATCCATGATGGGTTCAGGCGGTATGATTGTAATGGATGAGGACGATTGTATGGTTTCGGTTGCCAAATTCTACCTGGAGTTTACCGTAGAAGAATCCTGCGGTAAGTGTACCCCCTGCCGGGTTGGAAACAAACGACTGCACGAGATACTCGATAAAATAACCCAGGGTAACGGCACCCGTGGAGATCTGGACAGCCTGCGCAATTTAAGTCAGGTGATAAAGGATACCGCACTGTGCGGTTTGGGCCAAACATCACCCAATCCTGTACTTTCAACACTGGACAACTTCTGGGATGAGTTCGTTGAACACGTTGAAGAGAAGAAATGCCGCTCAGGACAATGTAAAGCTTTACTTCAATACCTGGTTGTTCCTGAAAACTGCGTTGGATGTACTGCCTGTGCCCGCAACTGTCCGGTAAATGCCATTTCGGGTGAACGAAAGGAGATACATTTCATTGATCAGTCTATCTGCATCAAATGTGGAGTCTGTATGGAAAAATGTAAATTTAATGCAGTGATTGTAAAATAAAAAAACTGTGGAAAAAATGGAAACCATTAAACTTAAAATAGACGGCAAGGATGTAACTACTACAAAAGGAACGACCCTATTGAAAGCCGCAAAAGAAAACGGGATTCATATCCCTACCCTCTGTTATCTTCATTTGGAAGATTTGAACATTGAAAACAAACCAGCAGGTTGCCGGGTGTGTGTGGTAGAGGTAGAGGGCAGACGCAATCTGGCACCCGCCTGTGCCACCGACTGTACCGAGGGTATGGTAGTGAATACCCATAATATCAGGGTGCTGAATGCACGTAAAACCGTTATGGAGCTGATACTGTCAGATCACCCGACTGACTGCCTGATTTGTGCCAAAAACGGCAATTGTGAATTGCAAACCATGGCCCAGGAAATGGGTATTCGCGAACTGCACTATCAGGGCGAGCAATCGCATTATCGTGAAGACACCTCGCCAGCCATCATTCGCGATGTGGACAAATGTATCATGTGCCGCCGGTGTGAAATGATGTGTAATGAAGTGCAGACAGTAGGTGTGCTTTCCGCCGTACATCGTGGATTCAATTCAGTGGTTTCACCGGCTTTCGAAAAAGATTTGATGCACTCTGAATGTACGTTT
>JAQVEI010000452.1 GCA_028697695.1 Lentimicrobiaceae bacterium | reverse complement strand
CATGGACACACTTACCATGATAGTGGGTGAAAATGACCCACTGGGTTTGTCGGATGAAGTTTTTATGTCAGTGATCTTTGGCGGAGTGCTTTTGGATTTGGATTGGGATTAATTTTTAAATCCAAGGCCACTTCAGGAGGTTCCGATATTGTAGCCATGATAATCAGCAAATACACAGCCTTGCCTTTGGGGCAATTGTTGATATACATCGATTCCGTTATTGTTCTTTTAGGTTTATTGGTTTTTCAGGATTGGAAAATGCCACTGTATTCATGGATTGAAATATTTGTAGTTGGTAAAGTCATTGATATTACGTTGCAGGGCGTATCCTACGATAAGTCAGTATTTATTATATCCAAACAATACGAACTTATTCGAAATAAAATTATCAATGACCTGGAAAGAGGTGGTACCTATATCCCAGGCAAAGGTATGTTCAATCAATCCGAAAAGACCATAATATTTACTGTCCTCAATCGCCGCGAGCTGGCTATACTTCAGGAGTATATCCATGAGATTGACGACAAAGCATTTGTTATCGTTACCGATGCCAATGAAATACTGGGTGAAGGGTTTAAATCACTGGGTGAAAAACTTTCCGATTAAATCCGGATAGTAACCCCATAGCTGCATAAAGCCTATTACACACCTATTATTGTAATATGACTGTGAATGCAGCTATGAGGTAGCCTCGCGTATCACTTTCCAGGCAAGCAATAGAATATTTTATACAAATTCAAAGCCCGGTTTAAATCAACTTTTGGTACAGTAGATTGTGTTTATCCGTTGGATGTGCCATTTAAGGCATGGCTACTATTTGTTTGTTTATCAGTGCAATATTAGCCGGATTGATGCCTGTGGGAAACTCTAATTTTAATTTTCCATTAAAATCAAAAGCATACATTTTACCGTTGCTTCCAAATTCCATAGCATCAGCAATATACACAGTGTTAGTTGCAGCATCAGCTTTTATTCCATACACCGTTTTTATAGGTGTGCCATCTGTAATGAAGTCATGGGTTATTACTTCTTCTGTTTTAACATTAAGCATAAGGATGCTGCTGCGTTGAGTGGTATAATCATAGTTATATACCCATGCGGTATCTCCTGCTATGGTGAAATTTAAGGCTTCAAAGTCAGTAAAAGTATGCTTGAGATTGCCTGTTGCGACATCCACAATCAGTAAACGACTTTTAATATTATCGTAGTTTCCTCTGGCAATCAAATATATTTCACCATAGCTGTCGGGTAAAATAGTATAAGGGTTGGTCGCAGCAGTGATTGTATGTACCACAGTTAACGAAATTGGGTCAATCACGGAAATGGTGTTGTCATAATTGGGGAAGTTCAATCCACCTGAGTTACTTACCCAGATTTTATCGTAAGCGGCAACGATGCCATCGGGATTTTTACCAACATTGATGAATCTGCTTATCTCAAGAGTTGTAGTATCAATTACTGCGACAGTGCCATCAAAATTACAAACATAGGCGTTAGCGCCATAAAAAGTGATTTTTCTGGGCTGTCGGGGTTTCTCTCCATCAAAGAAGGGGATTTGCTTTAAACTCTTACATGTGTTCACATTAACTACTTCCAATTGGCTGGAAACATTTACCACAATATACATTTTCGATCCATATATAGCTATATCACTGCCCGTATCACCCAAACCTCTGTTGTTGGCTGCATAAAAGCAGTTTTTTTCCAAAGTAGAGTCCTCAAGATTAAAACGGGTCAGAGACGAGTTGTTCGTATTAAACAAACCTTCATTTAAAACATATACTCCCGTTGTAATGGTGGTAGTAGTGGGTGGTGGCTGAGGCTGTGGATCGGGTTCCTTTGTGCATGCAGCCAATGTAAAGGTAATAGCGGACACGATTACAAACATGGTGTGAAAATAGCGTTTTGCAAATGGTTTTTTCATAGTGAAGCAATTCATTAGTGTAAATTTAAATTGTTATTAAAAGTTTAATCCAAAAGTTAAAGTGTAACTCCTGCCAGGCATAGGAAAGCTCTTAATGACTACGTATTGTTCATCAAAAAGATTAACAGCCTGGGCTTTTATTTGATATTTTAGTCTGGAAGTTTTGTATGCCCAACTCAGCCCTAAATCACTTACCCACCAGCCCGGTAGCATATTTTCTGCTGTATTTTCAGTGGAAATGTATCTAAAGCCGTTAAACAATGAGTGATAACTAACCGTAAAGTCTTTGTATTGAACGGTAGCGCTTGCTGAGAAGGTTTCCAGCGGAATGTAAGGAATCTGCTGCCGATAGGCTGTACTGTTCCTGTTGGTCATATCCCATGCTTGTTGGCGGGTGTAATTAAGAATGAGGTCGATATTCAGGTGTTTTGTAATACCGGTATGTTGTTCCAGTTGTAGTTCAAAACCTTTTGTTTCTACTTTTCCAATATTTCGCATCGACCACACAAAAAGGTTTTGCGTGGGGATAGCAATAATTTTATTGTTTACATGATTTATAAAGAAATCAGCACTGCCATTTAGCGAGAAATATTTGCTTTTGAAGAAGGAGAATAACCACCCGGCGTTGAGTTGATTTACGTTTTCGGGTTTGAGGTTGATGTTGCCAACGATATTATAATATAACTCATTAAAGGCCGGCATCCTGAATGATTCCTTATACATCATTCGAAACCGAAGCGATGGATCGTTAAGCAAACGCACTGAGAGAGAGGCGAAAGGGTCAAATTTTGCCAAATCTTTTTGATAACCACTGTCGTTCTGGTCCCGTATAAGGCTAAACAAAAAGCCGGCTGAGCTTTCCACGTTTTTTGATTGGTAATGTAAACTGCCCGACATCAACAGGCTCAGCCGAAGGGGGTTTTTGTTGTCGTAAAGATTTGAATGAAAGCTGTTTACAATCGCATCCACGGCGGTATTCAGACTAAATGCTTTGGCCGGTTTGAAGCTGCCTGCCTGCGATACATAGAATTCGTTCTGCAGGTAACGATTGTCCAGTTGTTTCTCCTGTCCAAGATAATATGGATCGACATAGTGCAGCCGGGCGCGCGACCATGAAGCATTGCTTAGTAAGGTTGTATTTTTGATTTTGGATTGGTATTGAATATTTAAGATCAGGTCTTTGTTGGTCAGTCGCTGCGCCGACT
>JAQVEI010000451.1 GCA_028697695.1 Lentimicrobiaceae bacterium | reverse complement strand
GGTACACACCGCGATCAGCAATGCCAAACGACAGCTCCTGGGCGTGTATTACAAGGTAAAACCCGAGTATTTACAGTACTACCTCAATCAGTTCTGTTACAAGTTCAACAGGCGTTACTTCGGCGATAACCAGTTTGACAGGCTGTTGATAGCCGCCGTATCGTGTGCGCCTGATTTCAAATCAAGAATTTACAATAGGAACTATTGCGGATAATCATTAAATATAAACTCTATTGCCATGCTGAGCCATCTTGCCGCTTTCCTTTCCACAAAGAGAAATCCGTTGATTCAAAGGCATTTATATCCCGAAGAATTGTTCCCACACCGAAAATTAAGGAGGGTGAGGTTTTTTTCGGTGATGGTAGTCATTTAATAATCATTGGTTTAGTAGCCTTCTATGGCAATGTCTTGTGGAAGGCCTACACGCATAAAGTAGCGAGCAAAGGCCTGTGAGAGGTGTTCACGGTAAGGTGGCAGCAGGCGTATTCTTTTATCCATGTTTTTTATAATTTCTTCTAAAGTTGTCCGATGTATTCCATAAACATTTTTAAAATCAACTATTAGGTAATCCTCGAAAAGGCCTTCATGTTTGTTTAGTAAATGATATGCAGCAAAGTGGCCTTTTTTTAAATTATCCAAGATTTTTCTACGAGCTTTCTGCGATTTTGTTTGTTCAGCCGGCAGCGAGTTAAGATAATCAGTTGCATTGTAATATGGACATACTAAAACCATTTCAACGTCTTTATTAGTCAGGTCGCAGGATTGAGATAAAATAATGACATCCATGAATTGAATATCTATTTCTATTTCATCATCTGGTTTTAAATTCGCAGGAGGTATAGCAATGGGACATTTAGGTATAAAATCACCCTGCTGAATTTCAGTTTCGTCTGTTAATGTTTTATACCAGGGATAATCCATATTAAAATAGTTGATCTAATTCATCGTTATCTATGAATAATTTTGGCTGAAGTCTGGTAATGCTTCTAATTTTCACTTTTACCTTAAAAGTTTCTTTAAAAGGAACTTTTGCAACAATGTCATAATTGTCGTTGAAGTATCCAATTTCAAAATCATCTTCATCGGTTTCGAGTGGTGAAATGGGGTCATTTGTAAAAATAGTTGTACCAATCATTTCTTTTTTGAAAAAGGGTGATTCTTGCAAAACATCCAAGTCCCACATTGAATATTTTAATGGTGGGAGATAAAAAACCGCAGAAATCTGAATTTCTTGATCAGGCCATTGGTTTTGTATTTTGCCTGCCGTATTTTTTTCCTCTATATAAAGTGCTTCCATTGTTTTTTATTTAAATGATTCATACAACTCGCCTTCAGTTAACTGTTTAAAAAGATCACTTGAAAGTGAGTGTGCTTCTTTTAGCCAGTTATTAATAATTTCAATATTAGGCTTATCCGGGTTGCCGTTTATTCGGGTTTGCAATAAAATTCCTTCAGTGCTATTGTTTTTCCCTTTCTGAAAGTTTACGCGCAAGTCACCCACATCCATGCTGTAAGCAAATCCCATATTGAAATCAGTAGGCAATTTATCGGTTTTGAGAAACGATTGCCCGAAAGTAACATTGAATTTCCGGTTTATGAATTCGTGCACATTATTTTCATGAAAATCGAACGGGAAAAAATCGATATATAGGAGAGCAGGTGCAATTTTATTTTTTACAGGGTGAACATTAAAAAAAGTCTGAATTAATTCTTTGGCATCTTCAAAAAAAGTTTCCCAATAATATTTAGCGTCTATAGTGTTAAGCGTAATAATACCGGGTCCGACTTGAAAAAGGGGATATCCTCCCTTTTCAGCCCTGAAACGGTGGACAGGACGGTTTATTGTCATTTCTATCGGCACCTCAATCGGAATAATACTTTCGCGAAAGGGGTATTTCTGTTTTAACTCGTTATACAAGTCGCCGTAAAGGTATTGCACACCCGCTAATTCTTCTTTGCTGATTATTTCCCATCTCAACTCAGCAACCACTTCTACGAGAGGTGCTTTTGGTAATTTGCTCATTTTATTCAACCGATTTATTCATTCAAAATTAAGCCTTTTAGTAGATATAACAACAATGATTGGGAAAGTTTTATATATTTAACAATAATTTTTTTGAATATCACTTACTTTACGTCATTTAATAGTCATTGAGCCTGCGGCTGTCATTTGTTGTCAATCGCTATCGAAATTTTCTTCAAACTCTTTTATCCTGGAGCCTTGTGTTATGTTCGTACTCAGGTGCAATTGCCTCTGCAAGATACATAATATGATGAATTTTGGGCGTTAAGTTTGGGTTATGTAAGGCGGCTCCATGGCTTTATGTGATATAGATGCTGGTTGAATGCAGCTGCTTATTATAGGATGTGAGATAAAGCCAGCTGTGTGTTTGTTCTACCTGCCACCCCTCGGGAAGCCGGAGGGTTGCACGTCCATCGTCTCGTGTGCCGGCGTGGTGTATGATTACCTCCGGTTGCTCTCCCGCGTGCAGGCAGACAATGGTGACTTTATCCTGGTAGTTGCCGGGGAGCGAGGCCCATGTGAGGATGGCATCCCAGGTGAAATGGAGTTCGTGAGTATCGGGATGGTACTCTCTGTGTACCTGCGAAGGGAGTTGCAGCATGCCCCGGGTAATGTGTATCTTGCTGTAGTTAAACCGGAGATTGGGGTATTCGCCTTCTACTGCTTCGCGACAAGCTTTTCCCACCAGTTTGCGGTAGGCATTAGGTTCGTCGGGATACCCTTGTTTGATGACCTTGCACAACGGTGCGAGGGACTTGTTGACCAGTCCTAACTTCATGCGGTTGGCCATCTGCTTTGGGGTTTGCGGATCGACAGGCTTGGTATAGGTACGGAAGGCTTGCTTGCCGTCGTTGGTTACATAGGCTATCAGCGGGCCTATCTTGCCCGAAAGGGCGCCAATTTTTTTTAAATCGATTGATCCCATATATATGTATTTAACTGATGTTTCGCAGTTAAAAAAAGGTTGATAATCAGAGAAAATAAAAATGATTATCCGCAATAGTTCCTATTGTAAATTCTTGACTTGAAATCAGGAGCATACGTTACAGCGGCTATCAACAGTCTTTCAAACTGGTTTTCCCCGAAGTAACGCCTGTTGAATTTATAA
>JAQVEI010000450.1 GCA_028697695.1 Lentimicrobiaceae bacterium | reverse complement strand
GCCCTTTAGTATTACTTGCTGTTGGAGTGTTTTGAAAACTTTGTCGAATCCTTCGACTGTTAGCATAGCTTGCTCAACCTGTGTGGGAGCATTTCTTTTTTTTTATGATATTTGAGTTTAAATGAATCTCATAAAAATACAAAAACGCTACCTTTACGTCAAAAAAAGATGGCCCGCGGGAGCGGGATTTAGTTCAACACGCCGCTATAAATAATTGCCGTTTCGGTGCTGACAATTTACTTTTGCGGCTCGCACCAACTTTGGTGCAGCTCGACAGGGATGATCTCGTACTCGGCAACTATTCATAGCGCAACCGTTAGCAACCAGGCGAAGGCAACCGCACATTTAAGCACTTTCGGTTTTTGCCGAAGCACTGGCCGACATGAAAAAACCAAAAGAGCTTAAATCGGGGCAAACCCACAAAAAAATTAAAGAAAAACGATTACTATTAAAACAAATTTTTGTATTTTGTAAGTCTATAATTTACTGAAAGATTAAATTGATTTTGAAACTTTTAAAATCGAATGATCATGAAAAAACTAACTTTTCTAATATCAACAATTTTACTCAGCTTATTGACCCAATCACAAAATTTAAATCTAAATGACAAAAACTGGTTTCGCAATGGACCATATTGTGCTTGGGTAAAATCACTGGCATTAGCCCCGTCAAATTCGGCTGTCGTGTATTTGGGCACCTATTCTGCCGGACTTTACAAAACAACCAACGGAGGAGAAACCTGGACTTTTTGTTCAACTGCAAACCTACCGGTTTATGAAGATTCGCTTGAAAATTCACCGAGTTTACCATGCTGGTGGTTTGGAGATTATTATCCGATTGAAGCTATTGCAGTTCATCCACAGGACGAAAACCATCTTTGGATAAGTGCGCTTGAGCGGGGCTTATTTGAAAGCAAAAATGGTGGCAATAGCTGGCAAAAAGCAAATGAAACTTTGCCTGATACCCTGGCTGTAAACTTAATTCATATTAACCCACAAAATCCTGATGATATTTTATTGGGAACAGGTAAATATTTCACATCTGGATCACCAAAAAATGGCGGCCTATACAGGACACTTGATGGTGGAAACTCCTGGAACCTTTTCGATAGTTTACCACATGGGGCTAACTATAGTATTTCAGACATCACACGAGACCCAATCAATAATGAACATATCATTACAGCAATAAGCAGTTCTGGTGAACCCGGATTTAGTTGGGGCTTGATGGAAAGCTATGATAACGGAAACAGTTGGCAAGAAATATCAGCAAATATGTATGACTTTAAAAATATTACCATCGATCCTGAAAACCCACAAAACTTATGGAGTTCTGCATTAACAGGTTATCAGGATTATTGGTTGATGAACTCAAATGACGGAGGAGAAAACTGGAACCTTTACGAAGGATTTGCAGACCCATATAAATGGGTAACCGGTTTATTTACTGATTCCGATTTCAATCTTTACATTAAAAGACAATCGGATGAACCCGATTTTTCATTTGATATTTTAAAAAGTACCGATAACGGTGATTCCTGGTATGGAATTGATAAACTCGCAAACAAAACATATTTAGGCTGGGGAACTTTTAAAAACTGTTTTCAGGTTGAAAAAACGAACACCGGAAATATTTATTTTGGTAATTCTTATGGTATTTATCATTCCGAAGATGGTGGAATAACAACGCAGGTACAAAATACAAATCTGATGAATTCTTATGTTCTGGACTTGGAAGTTAACCCGAAAAACGATGATATTATATATGCTGCAGGCAGTCAGGGCTTATGGAAAAGTATAGATGGTGGGCAACATTGGGAAAATATTATCAGGGAATTTCTGAGGGTAATAAAGTGTAACCCAAAACATCCCGATACCATTTATTTTGGTGGTCGGGATTTATGGAGAAGCTACAACGGAGGAAAAACTTATCAAAAAATTGCAGCACCACTTTATTCAACGCTTGTTGATATTGCCATTAATCCCATTGAAACCAATGTCTTGTATTATAAACAAGATCTAAATGGTATAATTTTAATATATAAATCAATAGATTACGGTAATACCTGGAGTTTAGTTTTTACTTGTAGTATTAACAAAGGATACAGAGAAATTGTGATTGACCCGATTCATCCAGACACATTGTATTTGGGAAATTTCCGTAGTTTGGACAAAGGAAGTAATTGGTCTGAAGTCTTCAATAGTCATATTATGGCTGTTCATCCTCAAAATTCTAATATTTTATATGCCACTGATGGGGTTTTTCAGGATGACCACACAACAATAGAAGTTTCCTATGATTGGGGTAATACCTTTGAAGTCTTGGCAGAGTATCATAACGGACCATTCCCCGGGAATAATATTTACTGTTTACGATTTGATAAGGAAAATCCTGACTATATGTTTTACACTACACGCAATACAAATGTTTATTATAGTTTGGATGCAGGTGCAAGTTGGCAGCAGTTACAAGGTAATTATAATAAAAAGATTACGGATATTATTCCTTATGTGAATGAGAATAGATATTTTCTGTCAACTCATGGGGATGGTGTCTGGGTTTATGATACAACAACCACTTCAGTTATTGAGAATAATCACATCATTAATGCTACTAAAGCATTACACTTATCTCCAAATCCTTTTTCATCCAATCTAACTATCAACTTTACAATTATGAATTCAAGGGATGTGAAGTTGTCGGTTTTTAATCTGAATGGGGCATTAATAAAAACATTGATTAACGAATATAAAACGAAAGGCAAGTATAAAACAATATGGAACGGTAAAGACGAAACCGAAAGGGGGGTAACACCTGGTCTTTACCTCATACGCCTGCAGTCAGGCAGGAACATTTATACCAGCAAGGCAGTTTTATTGGAATAATTATAGTATTAACCAGGTTGATTTCCGGCAAAAAGGGAGTTGATAACCAAATACGCTGTAAACGAAAACCGGTTACCTCTCCCAAACACCGGAAAACAGCCACAAAATTAAACATTATGTGTTTAGTACATGACAAAAATTATAAACAATTGAATATCAACTAAATATGTTAATAACTTTTTGATAACTAATTCGTAAAATACAATTTAAAATACTGGCATTCAGTATCTTGAAAGAAATATTTTGA
>JAQVEI010000449.1 GCA_028697695.1 Lentimicrobiaceae bacterium | reverse complement strand
TTATGAATAGCATAGATAATAAAAAGCGCATGCACGTTGATAAATTAGACATTAGTAAGCTGCAAAAATAATAATGCGCGGCTTAATCCCGGCCAAAGCCGGAAAAATAATATTATTTGCAGCAAATAAGCGGTAAAGCAGTCACTTTCAATGTAAATAACAGCGTGAATCACAACTGTTCACGAATTCCTCTTACGGATGAACTTCTGAATTTAACTAAAATCCGGAAAGAACAACGAATGTTGGCACCAATAGTGTCCTTCCATTAAGCATGGATGGAGCAAATGTAAAACCGGCTTCCTCCAAAAAGACAGGAAGAAGGGGAAGGACAAAAGAGCGTAAATGAGCCAACAATACCCTGACGCAGCAGAAAGGCTGCACAAATTTTCCGGTTGAAATAATTGACTATTTTACAACAATAAACTTGTGGTAAACCGAACCTTTTGAAGCCGTGTTTAAGTCAATTATGTAACAACCTTCGGGCAAATTCTCAATATTTATCCTGATGTTCTCGTCATGGCCTGAACCATTATGTTGTTTGCTATGAACAACCTGCCCGGTAAGGTTCCTCAGCACCACGGTGTATGCTTCTCCCCTGTCAGTGTGCAATCTGACATTCAACACGTCTTTACCAGGATTGGGATATATATTAAAATCTGTCATGTTATTGTCCGGTATTCCTGTACAGTCGTCCACGGTGATCATATCGGGTATGGTAAGTGAACTTACATTAATTCCATCGCTCACCTGCAGTGTTACATCATACTGCCCGGGGACAGGATAAGTAACAACGGGGTTTTGCAAGGTCGAATTAGCGGGTTCTCCTCCTTCAAAAGTCCAGTACCATGAAGTTGCCGGACCGCTTGATTGCTCTTAAAAGTTTACGGAGGCTCCTTTACATACAGTGGTTTCGCCGGCTGTAAAACTGGCTGTAAGCGGCATAGTTTTTTTAAGAATGGTACCTCCTGAGCCGCAGGCAAACATATTGCCATTGGGGGTTGACCTCACGCGGTAGAAAGTAGCTTCGCCATAAACCCCCAGATGATCCGGTACGAATGACTGCCCATAATCGGTGGTCATATAAATGTTATCGTCACCGGCTACATAAGCTGTTCCGTTTTCAAATGCTTTTACCCCAAAGAAGAATTCATAGCCTGTTTCCGTATATGACCAGCTTTTTCCTCCATCGTTGGTTACAAAAATAACGCCTTCAGCACCAACCACGCCGAAAGAGGCATTGGCAAAATCGACCCCTACCAGTGTTCCGCCAAGTGGAGCCTGTACATTCCAATTGTGGCCGCCATCAACAGATTTCAAAACATTGCCACCAGTTCCTACAGCATAGAGTGTTGTAGCATCCGCATAGCACACTCTTTGGATGTCAACCTGTGTGCCGGAAGTTGCAGGCACCCAGGTATCGCCGCCATCAGCAGTAATAAAGATGGCTTCATCGGTTTCGCCCTCCATCATGGCAGCAGCTACTCCATTGTTGTCATCCCAAAACACCACATCCACATAATAAAAAACGTTGGTTCCGCAGCTCACCTGCGTCCAGGTATTGCCGCCATCGGTGGTCTTAATAAAATAATTGTTCCATCCCCCGGCAAAACCAAGTTGTTCATTGATAAACCAAATGCCTTCAAGGCCACTAATGTTTCCTGAGGCAGACCACACCTTCACCTAATTGTTTCCACCGTCAGTTGTTTTCACAATTACTCCCCTCGCATCCCAGGTATATTGCATTCCGCAGGCAAAACCAATGTTGTTCTGGTAAGGCGGAAATGACATCCCATAAAGAATATAAGAGGTTCCTGTACTGTTAACGGGTTCCCAGGTTTGCGCGAAAGAGCTGGTAATGCCTAAAAAAATGAGTGCAATGAGGGTGTAAAACTTTTTCACAAATTGAGACTAAACTGTTTGAATTCCCGCTTTTTCGAGCTTAATTTTTTAATGATCCGAAAATTTAACTACTTATTCTGTTTAACCGGAGTGAGAAATGCAGCTAAAAAAAACGAAGGCAAAGTTAGAGAAAACAATCACATTCAGGCATCGATCCGTAAAATAATGCAGTCTGCAATTTATTTAACTGATCGATCACTCATTTGCACATGAACATTCCAAATGAAAAGGTTAATCTATGCACTTACGGATTGTTACTGCAAATCAATTATCTTTATTTCAGTACGGCGGTTGGCTGCTTTGCCGGCCTCGGTATTGTTGTCAGCAACCGGATAATTCTCGCCATAACCTTTATATGACAAGCGCTTGCGTTGAATATTGTTTTCTACCAGGAAGTCATAAACAGCACGGGCTCTTTTTTCAGAAAGATCCAGGTTATAGGCTGGTGTACCGGTATTGTCCGTATGGCCGCTTATTTCAATTTTAAGGCCAGGATTGGCGGTCAACAACTGCAATAGTTTATTCAGTTCGGCTCGTGATTCAGGCAATAAACGTGAGCTATCGGTTTCAAAGAAAACATTATTCAGGGTAAAGGTTTCGCCGGTTTGAATGGGTTTAAGCGGGACATCGCGCAGGTAAGGCCGGGTATATTCATGAATTTGGTGCAGGCTGAACCGGGCTGAATAAAACAGGTAACCTTTTTTTTCTACACTCAGGGCATAATTCCGGTTCACCGGGATGGTAATAAAAAAGCCGCCGGTTTGCGGATTTGATTCTGATTCAACAATTACTTTATTGTTGTCCACATCGGTGAGTGTAAAATGAGCCGATAACTTTTGACCCGTAATGCTGTCGAAGACCAGTCCTTTCATGTAAGTAACCGGCATGGGCTTAACCGTTTCGGGCAGCTGAAATCGATATATATCCTGCAGCCCATAGCCACCTTTAGCGGCTGAGGATATATAGGCATATTTTCCCGCATTATCAACCACCAGATTCATTTCGTCGGCAGCAGTATTCACCGGGTAACCAATATTTTCGGGTATTGACCAACTTCCGTTTTCATCCATGCGCGACATAAAGATATCGCCCTCGCCCAAACCAGGCCATCCTTTGGATGAGAAATAAAGTGTAACACCATCCGGATGGATAAAAGGCGAGCGTTCGTCTTCGGCTGTGTTGATTTTATCTCCGGCATTTTGTGGCAAACTCCAGCTACCATCATCCTGAAGGCGGGTA
>JAQVEI010000017.1 GCA_028697695.1 Lentimicrobiaceae bacterium | reverse complement strand
ATGAATATGAAGATACCACCAAAAATATTGAAAAAAGAGGAAATGTAGTGTCACAAACTTAAATGACGCCTGTTATTGCGTTATATATTAAAGAGTTAAAAAAAATAACTGTCAAACTCGGGATTTACTTGTTAAATCAATGTTAAACTAAATACAACTAAAAAATGAAAAATTCACTACCTATTCGTGCCATGTTGCTCATTTTTCTGTTAAAAGCAATGATGGTAAATGCTCAAACAGCTACCCTTGTTCCTGTTATATCCGACGATAATGCCATTATGATCAAGGTGTCAGCCAATGGTTTATGGGCAGCTGGTTATTATGAAGAAGAAACAGTATATTATGGTGCTAAAATCTGGAATCTGAATACTTACGAAGCCATTGAGCTTATACCTGGAGGTGGAGCTGCAGGTGCATTTGATGTGACTGACGATGGTAGTATAGCAGTGGGATGTTATAATAATAAACCCGCATATTGGGAAAACGGAGTCTGGACTGAGCTTCCGCTGCCTGATAATGGTTTAACGGGTATGGTGGCTACAGTTACTCCCGATGGTTCAGTAATGGGAGGTCGCGTGTTTTCATTAAATCAGGGTTATTCCTATGCTTGCATTTGGGAAAATGGTGAACTGGTTCAGGTGAATCATTCAGAAACCGATCGTATGGGTGAAAATGCAATCTTAAATGAAATTAATGGAATATCTGCCGATGGCAATGTCATACTGGGATGTTTAAATTATAATGTTCTGCCAAACCGCACTTCATTTGTAATAGTGGATGGCGAATACCGTGTTTTTGGCGATTGGGTGTATGACCCGGCTATGGGTGGCGATGAGTACAATTTTTACGACGTACTTTCATTGAGTCCTAATGGTAAATGGGTTACCGGTGATATATACTGGATAGAAGACGTGTGGACAAATGAATACTATTGTCCTTTCCGTTATGATGTGGAAAATGATGTTGTAGAATTATTTTTAATGGACAATGATGTAGCTTCTTTTGCCTCTGACGATTATGGAAATTTATATGGAGCCACCCCGCTAATGTTTCCTATGCGCTCAGCACTTGTGCTTAAAAAGGATCAGTGGGTGTCATTGGATCAGGAACTGCTAAATGATTACGGATTGAATGTTTTTGACGAAACCGGATATGACAATCTGGGTAGCGTGTTTAGTGTTTCCACTGATGGCAAAACCATAGTCGGGTGTGCAGGTTCGGGTCTTTCTTTAATAAAATATAATTGGGTTCTTAAACTGGATGTGTCCACAAGTGTAGAAAATAAACCTGTGGTCAATCCAATGCAAGCGGTTATTAAAGGTACCCGCTTAGTGCTTGGTGGCGTGGTTTCTACTGTTACTGTATGTGATCTTCAGGGAAAAGTAGTGCTGAATGAAAACATCAATGGAAAAGCAGCCATATTTAACGTATCGCATCTTCCAGCAGGCGTTTACGTGGTTAATATGTTCGATAACTTAAATCAGAAAGTCAGCAATAAAGTATTTATTGGCTCAAATTAGTTGGCAGTCTGTTATGATTCTGTAGTACACACACTGCCTTACCCGGCCGGAGATGATAAATCATTTTTGGCCGGGTTTGCTTTTGGCTTGATAGGTAAAATCCGTCATGCTGTTCTTATTTGCATTAAAGACCCTTATTTAGCATGAACTATTTGTGATATGCACATTGTAGCTATCGAATTACTTGATGCATAAACCTGCGCCGAAGCATTTTTTAGCTTAATTTTGCAATGTTATTTAAGGGTATAGGAATGGCAGAAATTGATAATTTATTGAAGAAAGAAGAGTTGAACCGCGATGATCTGGTATATTTACTCTCTTCCACTGGAGCGGAGCGACAGAAACTCTTTGCCCATTCGGCCGCAATAAAAGAAAGGTATGTGGGAAATAAGGTTTACTTCAGGGGTTTGATTGAATTTTCAAACATTTGCAGTAAAAATTGCTATTATTGTGGTATCCGCAGAGAAAATAAAAATACCCATAGATATAACCTAAGTGACGAAGAGATATTAACTGCTGCACGTTTTGCCTACCAGAATGGTTATGGTTCGCTTGCTTTACAGGGAGGTGAGCTGGAATCTGAATTCTTTACCACGCGCATAGAAAATTTACTTAAAGAAATAAAAAAACTCTCAAAGGGAACTCTGGGTATCACTTTGTCAGTGGGCGAACAAAGTCCGGAGGTTTATCGCCGTTGGTTTCTGGCCGGTGCCCATCGTTATTTGCTGCGTATCGAGTCTTCAAGCCGTGAGCTTTATTATAAGATACATCCTGAAGATGATATACATCGTTTTGAACGCCGGCTACAGGGGCTTTACGATTTAAAAGCTGCCGGTTATCAGGTAGGTACCGGGGTAATGATTGGCCTGCCCTTTCAAACCCTTACAGATTTAGCAGACGACCTGCTTTTTATGAAAAATTTTGATATTGACATGTGTGGCATGGGGCCATACATTGAACATGCCGATACTCCTTTGTGGGAATTGCGTGATCAGTTATTGCCATTGGAACAACGTTTGGATCTCTCTTTTAAAATGATTGCCTTGCTGCGTATTTTGATGAAAGACATCAACATCGTTGCTGCCACTGCTTTGCAGGCCATTGACCCTGCCGGCCGTGAGAAAGCACTGAAAATTGGTTCCAACATCATTATGCCAAACATTACGCCCGGCACATACCGAAACGACTACAAGCTATACGAAAACAAGCCCTGTACCGACGAAGAAGCCACTGATTGTAAAAACTGCCTCGAAGCCCGCATTCACATTGCCGGCAGTAAGGTGGGCTACAATACCTGGGGCGATTCCATACACTTTAAAAATCGTATGCAGCAGGATGGTTCTTCTAATGACCCTCAGTAAACCTTGTTATAAGAACATAACGAAGCCTGAAAGGTATATTGATTAATTTGCTTTGATTAACATGAAACAGTATCACGATTTACTCAAAAGAATAATGGAACAAGGGGTGCGAAAAGAAGATCGCACCGGAACCGGTACCATAAGTGTTTTTGGACATCAGATGCGGTTTAATCTGGCCGATGGTTTTCCTGCACTTACAACCAAAAAATTGCATTTACGATCAATCATTCACGAATTGTTGTGGTTCTTAAAGGGCGATACCAACATTAAATATCTCCACGATAATAAGGTCACCATCTGGGACGAATGGGCGGATGAAAACGGTGACCTTGGGCCGGTTTATGGTCATCAATGGCGTTCATGGCCGGCTTCCGACGGCCGAACCATTGATCAGATAGCCAATGTAGTGAATATGATTAAAAAAAATCCCAACTCCCGCCGGTTAATGGTAAGTGCATGGAATCCGGCCGACATTGATAAAATGGCACTCCCTCCATGCCATGTGCTTTTTCAATTTTATGTAGCCAATGGTAAATTGTCCTGTCAGTTGTATCAGCGTAGTGCCGACGTCTTTTTGGGAGTCCCTTTTAACATTGCTTCCTACGCCTTGCTCACTATGATGGTGGCACAGGTTACCGGCCTTCAGCCGTCAGAATTTATTCATACTTTTGGAGATGCCCATATTTACATAAATCATACCGAACAGGTTGCCTTGCAACTGAGCAGAGATTTCAGACCATTGCCACACTTGATACTCAATGCTGAAGTAAAAGATATCTTTAAATTTTCCTTTGATGATTTTCAATTAACCGGCTATAATCCACATCCAACCATTAAAGCACCAATTGCTGTGTAAACATTTATATTCTCCTGATGAAAAATATATCTATAATAGTTGCCATGGCTGAAAATTTTGCTATCGGCAAAAACAATCAGTTGTTGTGGCACATCCCGGCCGACCTGCGTCATTTTAAAAAGACCACCACCGGACATACGATTGTGATGGGAAGTAAAACTTTTGATTCAATGCCCTTTAAGCCTCTACCCAACAGGCGAAGTGTTGTCATCACGCGGCAAAAATACGGGGATTTCCCTAAAAGCGAAGTGGCACATTCCATTGAAGAAGCCATCACTTTAATGGATGACAATAAGGAAAACTTTATCATTGGCGGAGGCAGCATATATGAGCAATTTTTATCGCTTGCCCAAAAGATGTATCTTACGATTATACATCAACCTTTTGAAGCTACCGTATATTTCCCGAAGTATGATCCCGGCGAATGGAAAGAAATAAGCCGCACACGGGTAAATGATGATCCCAATGTTGAATTTTCTTACTCTTTTGTGATACTGGAAAGAAAATCCAATCAACATTGATTAACGTTCTACCTCTACACGGGTCAGCCGCGTATTGATTCCGGCAAACATTCCCAGCCCGTCTGTTATGTTGCTGAAGATTGGAGTGGGTTCGCTGAATGGGTTATCTCCCTGAAATGAATTCACCGATTGTTTGTATTTATAATAATTTTCATCAACAAGCGAAAGCGAGATCCATATAAAATTGTAAGTGATCATTTCAAGATTAATCGGATAGCTTTTGTATTTATAAACGCTTTCATCCATGTTTTTATCAGTAATAAGTTGTTCACCCTTAAAACCCATGTCTATCAAATACGTTTCATCTGTCCAGGGATTATTATTGTAGAAAGTGCCCATATTAACCGTGTAATAATGCCCTTCACCTTTTAAATCCTTAAAATTAAACTCCATATACCAGCTATCTGTATCATAGTTGTCAACGGTCCCCATATGAGTTATTTCTACTGCGGGAGGGGTATCCGGGGGTACAGTGCATTCGGCAGTAACCTGCTGTAAATCAGGAGCCATCACCTTTAATTCGTACTGTCCACCCGGGGTAATGTTAAATAGCTGTGCATCAATTGTGTAGGTTTCTGTCTCTGTGTCATATAAAAGTGTAACTGACTTTCCGGCGCCGCTTAATAAAACAGTTGCATTGGTAAGTGGAGGAAATTTGTTCTCATAACTTTGATAAGGTGTTCCGCTGAACAGGGGATGACTTTTATAAATCTTCACCTCAATCAGTGTATCCTGTGGAGATATTACCGAATATACCACGAGTTTGGGTGTGGACTGAGGGGGATCCACTTCGGTAATAAGCTGGTTGCAGGAAGTAAACAGTAGCACCCCAATAGTTGATATTAACCAGTTTTTGATGCGCATCTCTTTAAAATTTGATGTTGTAAGAAATTGACGGAATAATGGGGAAGATAGAAACCTGTTTAAGTTTGCTTATGGAACCATTGGAAGTGTAAGTTTCATCGATAAAATAAAAGAACGGATTTTTTCTGCTGTAGGCATTGTAGAGCCCAAACTCCCATGTGCGTTCCCAATGTTTCATTTGTTTGTGAATCTGAATCGATAAATCAAGCCTGTGATAGGCTTTGGTGCGGTATGAATTTACACTGCCATAATCTGTGAGCGACTGCATGTAATAATAGTAGCCCGGGTTTGTATTGTTTTCTTTTAAAAGTTCATGCAAAGGGTTAAAATTGTATTCAGGGAATTCTGCCTGCGGCAGCGTAATGGCGTTTCCTGTACCATACACCCAGGTTCCCGATAAGGTAATCCTGTCACTGATTTCATAAATGGCCACAATGGCTAAATCATGTCTTCTGTCATATTTTGCCCAGAAGTATTCACCGAAATTTATCTCATCAAACTTAAGCCGGGTCCACGAGAGCGTATAGCCAACCCAACCGCTGAAACGTCCTGATTTCCGGTGTATAAGTAATTCAGCACCATAGGACTGTGCTTCTCCAGAAGTAACATTATCCTGCCAGGTAAAATTACGGGCATCGCTGGGGTCGTCAATAAGCAGAAAACTTGCCCCGGGCCTGTATCCCAATATGTTTTTGCTCCATTTGTAATAACCTTCCAGTGTAACGGATAGTCCGGGGTTGTTAAGGTCACGTGCCAGACCAGCCGATACTTGTCGTGAATTTTGCGGCATAACCCGCTCGGTGGAAGGTACCCACAAATCGGTAGGCAAGCCAATGCCTGTATTGCTCAGAAGGTGAATGTACTGATTCATCTCTGCATAGGAAGCCTTGGCTGAAAACCCTTCACTGATGATAAAGTTAAAGGACAAACGTGGCTCGGGGTTCAGGTATTGCTCGCCATCTGTAACAAAATGACTTAGGCGAAAACCGGCATTAAGTTGAGCCGTACCGCTAAAATTAAAAAGATTCTCAAAGTACAATCCCGATTCAAAGGAATCGTATATGGTCTTATAGTCGAAATTTTCAAGTTCCTGGGAGTCCTTTTCAACAATAGCACTCGGGGTAAACCTGTGCTGGGTGGATTGAATTCCCGTTCTTAGCGTATATACGGGTGTTGCATGGTATTCCAGGTCGTATTTGAAAGCAAAATCTCTGATTCCGGAATAATATTTCAATGAGTAAGAACCATAGCGATCTTTCTCTTTATCATATATCGACAAAATATACCGGCTAAATATAATTGAGGTATTTGCAAACACTTTATTGTTGAACAGGTGGTTCCATCTTAGCGTGGAAGTGGAGTTTTGCCAGTACAGGCCGGCTTCCGATGAATATTGGTTGTTGTCAAACTCATCATAATAGTTGTTTCGGTCAACAATGCTGAACTTGTCTCTCCCAAAATAACCGCTTAGATAAATTTTATCTTTTCGTCCGAATTCATAATTCATTTTGGCATTCAGATCATAAAAGTAGTATCCGAACTTTTCATCTCGTGGCATTAACGGACGAATAAGCCAGTCAATATAGGTTCGCCTCCCGGAAACGATAAATGAAGCTTTTTCTTTGACAAGTGGTCCTTCGAGAAGCAGTCTTGAGGAAACTATGCCAATGCCGGCTTCTCCGGACATCTTGTTTTTATTTCCATCTTTCATGGTCATCTCAACTACTGAAGAGAGTCTGCCTCCAAAACGGGCAGGGAAGCCGCCTTTAGTAAGTTCAATACTTTTAAGTGCATCTCCATTAAAAATAGAAAAAAAGCCAAACAAGTGGTTTGCATTATACACCGGGGCATCGTCAAGAATAATAAGATTCTGATCAGGGCCTCCACCTCTCACATACATGCCGCTGCTGCCTTCCGACCCTTTTTGTACGCCGGGCATGAGCTGAAGCGCCTTGAAAGCGTCTTTTTCACCCAACAATGCCGGTATGTTTTTAACCTGCTGAATAGGCAACACCATCAAACTCATTTGGCTGTTTTCGCTGTTACGGGTTATCTCTTCTGCCGTAATGGTTACTTCACTTAAAGATATGCTCCCCTTAAGCTGTACATCCAAATCTCTGTTTTGATCGAAAATAATTTCAGTAGTAAATGTTTGATAACCAATATATGAGAATATAACCTCATATGAACCCTGAGGCAGGTTGAGCGAATAAAATCCATAATTATTTGTTACAGTGCCACTCCGGAGAGCAGGTACATAAATATTTACTCCCGGGAGTAATTCATGGCTGCCACTTTCACGGACGTAGCCGCTTAAAGTATATCGAACCTGCGCATAAAGGTGGCCTGTGCTGCATATCAGCAATAAAAATAACAGTAGTTTTTTAGGCATATAATAATGCTTTGTGTTGATGAGTTAAGAGAAAAGTATCAGGTCTTTTGTTTTTTCTTTTTGGCTGCCGGAAAGAGCACATTGTTTAATATTAAACGGTAGCCGGGTGAATTGGGGAAAAGGTTCAGGTCTGTAGGAGGATCACCTACCAAATGCTGATAGTCTTCGGGGTCATGACCGCCGTAAAAGGTCCAGGTGCCTTTCCCAAACTCCCCGTGGATATATTTGGCCTCGCCGGCAGGTTTGTTCTCACCCATAACAATTACGTTGGGTTTCACCATATTTTTGTTAAACGCGGTAGTTTGTCCCATAAATCCTTTGATAACTTTTTCATGATTTTGCGTAAGCATGGTGGGTACAGGATCCCACTTGGCTGAAAATTCAAAAAGCGTGAAAAAGTCATTGGTTGCACTTACTTTTCTGGTATTGGTCACATCAATGTTTGATATCTCATATTCATAGGGGTTGGTATTTACTTTAAAGTTGTAGAAAGCAAAGCAGTTGTCATAATTTAATTTTTCATTGATATTTTCATCTGCCGGATCTCCATCGAACATAACATCACATATATCAATGTGGTCTGTTGCGAGGGCAATGTCGTAACTGTCAGGTGCAGAGCACATGGCAAACAAGTATCCCCCGCCCAAAGTAAATTCTCTGATCTTGTGTGCTACAGCAGTTTTTAAATCAGACACCTTGCTAAATCCAAGGCTTGCTGCAATACGTTCGGTATTGGCCACATCCTGTTGATACCATGCTGCATTGCGGTAAGCATACCAGAATTTTCCATATTGACCTGTAAAATCCTCATGGTGAAGGTGAAGCCAGTCATACATGGGCAATACGCCACCCATTACCTCTTCGTCATAAACCACCTCATAAGGTATTTCTGCGTAGGTGAGCGCCAGGGTAACAGCATCATCCCAGGGCAGTTTACTTTTCGGCGTATACACTGCAATCAGGGGTGGCTTTTGTAATTTTACGGCGTCCGTATTTGATTGTGGATCAGCTATTTCAATAAGAATGGCATCGGCCTGAACATCAGCAATAATTTGATAGCTCACTCCTCTGACAATACATTCTGACTCGAGTGCACTGTGATGGCTGAACATAAAGCTGCCTCCTCTGTAGTTAAGCAACCAGTTTACTTCAACATCTTGCTGTAAAACATAATACGCGATGCCATAGGCTTTCAAATGGTTTTTTTGCGTATTGTCCATAGGCAACAATATATATGCTGCCTGAACCGGCGTAACCGCTAGCAGAAGTAAAATAAATGGAATAAATTTTTTCATTGAAAAGATATACTTACTCCTATTAACGTACAAAGGCGCTAAAATGTTATACACGTCCTCAGTATGGCAATGGTTCCGTCGGATCGTCATCGTTATTCATTCGCGATGGCAGGGTATAGGTGCTTATATTGGAGTTGCTGTCAAAGTTTGAATTGGGTGGAATGCCTTCATTATCCAGGGGTGAAAGATTATCCGGATCGACGAATTTGGCAAAACGGGCTATGAATTTAAGTTTAACGTCACCCAGAGCGCCATTTCTATGTTTCGCAATGCTGATTTCAGCTTCTCCCTGTGTACTCTCACCCTGTGCATCCGCTGTTTGGTTATAATATTCCGGTCTGTAAATAAACAATACCATGTCCGCATCCTGTTCAATAGCTCCGGATTCACGCAAGTCAGAAAGGATAGGCTTTTTATTGGGGCGGGTTTCGACAGAACGGTTTAATTGAGAAAGTGCTATCACGGGTACATTGAGTTCCTTTGCCAAAGCTTTCAGCGAACGTGAAATGGTGCTGATCTCCTGTTCACGGTTTCCCGAGTTGCGGTCAATGCCTGCTGTCATGAGCTGAATGTAGTCAATAATTATCAATTGAATGTCATGCTGGGCTTTTAACCGCCTGCATTTGGCCCTGAGTTCAAATACAGACAGAGAAGGGGTGTCATCTATATAAATGGGCGCATCAATCAGGGTGTTGATTTTAGTGTTGAGTTGTTGCCATTCATAATTTTCGAGTTCACCTTTTTTTAGTTTTTCTGCAGGTAAATGAGCTTCTGCAGAAATTAGCCGGGTAACGAGTTGTATCGACGACATTTCAAGGGAGAACAAGGCAACCGGATGATTAAAAGTGATGGCAGAGTTTCGGGCTGCTGTAAGCACAAAAGCTGTTTTTCCCATACCGGGACGGGCAGCCACAATAATCAGATCAGAAGGTTGCCATCCTCCTGTAAATCTATCCAGTTGGGTAAAACCTGACCTTACCCCACGCTGTTTGCCATCCTGGCTTTTGGCGGCACCAATCTGCTTTAAAGCATCGCGAATGAGCGATTGCATGTCAACATAATTGCGACGCATATTGGTTTCGCTTACACTGAAAAGCTGATTTTCGGTTTTGTCGAGCAATTGAAACACATCTGTGGTTTCCTCGTAGGCATCGCGAATAACATCAGAGCTGATGCGTATGAGCTCCCGCTGTATAAACTTTTGAAGAATAATCCGCGCATGAAATTCGGTATTGGCAGCCGAGGCAATTCGGTTGGTCAATTGAGCAATGTAAAATGGGCCACCCACTGTGTCAAGTTCACCCATGAATTTCAGTTCGTTGGTAACGGTCAGTATATCAATGGGTTCTCCCTTGCCAAACAGGCGAGTAATGGCCTGGTAAATCGTTTGATGGGCATCTTTATAAAATGCTTCCGGTCGCACCACATCTATTACACTTGCCAAAGCATCCTTTTCGAGCATAATGGCTCCCAGCACAGCCTCTTCCAGCTCCACAGCCTGAGGAGGAATTTTACCATGCTCATACAACAAAGGGGTAGCCGATGCCTTGTTCAGCCTTTTTTTTCGGGTGTCACTGCCCGCATTTTTAATCTCTTCCATTCCTCAAAATTAATTAAATGAATCTACAATCCTGACCGATAAATAGATTAAAGTTTTCAACAATTATACAAAATCTTCACATTCAGCAACAACACTGGCCGGCAATCAGAGAACATCTCTTTATGCCGGCCAGTGGTTTAATTTTAGTATGAGGTGTAAGCCTGTTCAGCCTGTAAGCGCAATTTATTCCACGATTGAGATAAGCTCAACTTCAAAAATAAGGGTAGAACCTCCGGGTATGGGTCCGGCACCCCGATCTCCATAAGCAAGCTGGGAGGGAATGTAGAATATGTATTTAGAACCGGGAGTCATAAGCTGAACCCCTTCTGTCCATCCCTTAATTACGCCATTAAGAGGAAATTTAACTGATTCACCTCTTTCCACGGAAGAGTCGAACACCGTACCATCAATAAGCTTACCCGTGTAATGAACTTCTACCACATTGTCGGCAGTGGGATGAGGACCTTCACCCTCTTTAATTACTTCATACTGAAGCCCGCTGGGTAATTCAACAATACCTTCGCGTTCTCTGTTGCTTTTAAGAAAAGCCTGACCAGCCGCACGTGCTTCTGCCGATTCGCTTTCATTTATATTTTCCTGCTGAGCCATAAGCTCCTGCTGAAATTGTGACATGATCTGTTGGGTAGCCTCAGGCCCTATAATTGTATCTAGGCCGCGAAGGCCGTCTTTTAATCCTTCAAACATTAGTTCAGGCGTAACTTTTATATTATTGCTCATCATGTTTTTACCAATATCATGACCAATAATGTAGCTGATGCTGTCCTGTCTGGAAACCATTTTTATTGTTGCCGGTGTTTCAGTCCGGGTTTCAGTAGTTTTCTTCTTTTTCTGAGCCAATACAGGAATACTTATCATTACAGATAAAAGGAGTACGAATGCGGTGAAAATGTTCTTTTTCATTGCTGGGATTTTAATTTTAAAAAGCAAAAGTATGGAAATTGCCTTACCTTATTATGGAATTAATAAAAATTAACGCAATTAGACGATAAAAATATTTTTTTCATCAATCAGCGGCATACCTTTATACCTGAGAAGCAGTTGCACTATTGCCACCACATCTTTTTGACAGTATGCTGTAATCCGTGGTAAATCAGCGTCCTGCCAGTAAGTTTTGCCCACCTCGCTTCCATCAATATCGTCTTTGGGAGTGGGAATGTCAAAAACTGCGGTAAGCAGGTTAAGCGAGGTGTAACTTTTATAGTCTCCAAATTTCCACATTTCCATAGTGTCTATGTGCTGCACTTCCCACGGCTTCCTTCCGGAAGTATCGAGCAGCAACGGCAAGGGGATACGATTAATCAGCATACGCCTGCACAAGTATGGGAAGTCAAATTCCTTGCCGTTGTGAGCGCACAACAACACATCAGGCGTATTGAACCGTTGATTTAGCAATTGTGCGAAATTATTGAGCAATTCACTTTCATCATCACCAGCAAACGACTTTATCCGGAGCTGCCCGTTAATCACATAACCAACCGAGATACAAATGATTTTCCCAAATTCTGCATAAATGCCTGCCCTTTCATATAAGGACTCAGGCGTGTCATTCTCTGCGCTGCTCAATCGTTTGGCCTTGTGGTCCCATAATGCTTTAAATTTTTCAGGAACAGCCTCATAGTCCCGGTATTGCGGCACAGTCTCAATATCCAGAAAAAGCACCTTGTTCAAATTGATATGTGTAAGCATATATTGATTATTTTTGAAACGGTTAAAGGTAGGGAATTTCTTTTAATTACTGCTGTCGTTGTATATTTCTCATTTGATGTATGTTCATGCCTGTTGTCAAAAAAATTAAATTTCGTAGCGGCGTTTTAAATGCTTTTATTGCGTTGCTGCTGATAATTGTTACAATGGCATGCAAAAAAGAGAAATTATACCCCTTGCCTGAAATAGAAATATATAAGCCTGCCTCGATGTTTATTTACGGACTTGGCGATACCATTCCAATCCATGTAAGTATCTCGCATCAATACAAGATGAATTACGCTCTCCTTTCACTAAGAGATAAAAACGGATTTCCATTTTCACCTTCGCGGCAAATCGGGATCAATTCCGACCATATTGAACTAAAAACTTATATGGTTATCCAAAATGCTATGCCGGAAGGTGGGGTGAATTACATACAGCTCTCCATATTTGATGAAAAAAATCAGAAAAATAACTTCTACCTGCCGGTGAACATTAACAGCGTACCCAAACAATTGAGATATGCCATTTTTATTAACGGCGGTGATAATAATGGGTCACGGGTGAAGGCGATAACCTCAGCAGGTTCTGTAACAGATTTATTTAGTGTTGATGATGCCGGCTATGGTGTGATGGCAATTGCCTCAAGCAGTCGGCTAATGTATTATACAGAAGGCACTGGTAAGAGATTAACCGCCTATGATCTTGAACATAAAAACAAATTATGGACTATTGCCGAAACAGGAAACTCTGTTTTCGTGCAGTTTAAATCTTTGTATTCAGATGATACCACAGCATATGTATATAGGGGGCAGGGGTTTATTGACGGATATAATGAGGATAAACAGGTGGTATTTCACAGCCAGAAGTACGAGCACGGATCCTTCACGCACTTTACCCGGTTTGGAAGATTCCTGGCAGGTGGATTTAAACCTTTTGGTTCCGGATTAACACAACTCATTTTATTCAATATACCCGGTGCAACAGAGTTCAGAAACATTTCTTTCAAAGGCGAAATAATGTACCTGTCGGCTTACGATTCACAGCGGTTACTTCTTTTTTTAAAGCAGGATGGGCGGTTAAAACTCTATCACTATGATTTGCAGTTGAATAACATTGTATTTTTGATGGAACTACCGTTTGCCGATGCCAGTCAAATAACTGGTACAGGTAAAGACCATTATTTTGTTGTTCATCAGGACGAACTTTGGTGGGTTAGGCCGGCCCTGAACAGTGCAGTTAATTTCCTAACTATTGCCGGGCTTAAGAGTGCTGCTTATGATCCTTTGGACAATTATCTTTTTGTGGCTGCAGGTTCGCAATTAAGCATTTACCGTTTGCCGGAAACAACTGCGTTGTACAAACACACTGATACGGGCGAAATCACCAACCGGAACCTGCTATATAACCGATGAACACTAAAATCCAAATTTTCATCATTTATGACGGTTGGCATACGTTGATGTTTTCTGAACTGAAGAAATCTT
>JAQVEI010000448.1 GCA_028697695.1 Lentimicrobiaceae bacterium | reverse complement strand
AATCCATAATAAAGAAAATTTAAGCTAAAAAAGGTAAATAAAAGCGTTGAACCGGAATAAATCAACACCTTGCAAAGGTAATCATAAAATGCCGGGACAATTTTGTAATTTTGCGGGGCAGCCTCCGCTTATGTACTTTTAAATTGAAACCTAAACTGCGCATTTTCCTTACCATATTTACCATAAAAGCTGCCGTAGCTTTGTTATGGATGATACCGGATCAAGCACAGGCTCAGCACCGGTTTCAGGCCGCCAATCTTTTATTTGAGCCCAGAGTCAATTATGGATTTTTAATTGCCCACCATACAGAAATGGCCATTTACAACAGCCATTTCCCTTCGTTTGAATTCAGCATAGCTTATGCCACCTATGGGAAACGCCAATGGGAGAACCTCTACAATTATCCGGCACTGGGTTTAAGTTACTGGAATGCATGGCTGGGCAATTCTTCCGACCTGGGACAGGCACATGCCATGTTTCCTTTCATTAACTTCCCTCTGATAAAACATGACAAGCATGAGTTAAACTTCAGGCTGGGTGCCGGGATGGCTTACCTGACCAAAAAATTTGACCGGCTCACCAATTATAAATACAACGCCATAGGTTCGCACCTTAACGCTGCCGTTAATTTGCAGTTGGAGTTCAGGTGGAAACCTTTACATCACCTTCAGCTCTCTACCGGAGTGCAACTGATGCATTTTTCCAATGGCAGCATAAAGACACCCAACTATGGGTTAAATATACCTGCCATCACAGCCGGAGCTGCCTTCCGCCTCAACAGGGAAAACAGCTACATTCAGCGCCGGATAAGGCCAAGCCTTACCATGTACGAATTCGATGGCAGAGATTATATTGATGTAAAGTTAGGCACCACCTTTGCCATTAAAGAAATGGGAGACACCGATGGACAACGCTTTTATGTATATTCCGGGTTTGTGAGTGCTTTAAAAACCTTAAGTTACAAGCATCGACTGGGGCTATGCTTTGATGTTTCATGGGATGGCTCTGATGCCAGGCTAATAAACCATTCAAGCGATGAACCTTATAAAAAAATAGCGCTCACCAAACCCGGTTTAAGTATTGCATATGAACTAGTATTGGCACGCACTTCCTTCGATCTGAACCTGGGCTTCTATTTGGGTGGAAAAGACAAAAGCGAAGGAATGACCTATTACAAATTTGGCATTCATTACCTTATCAGCAAACATGTATTTGCCAATTTAACATTAAAAACACATTTTGCCAGAGCCGATTATGTAGGGGCCGGGCTTGGATACAGGTTTAACTGGGGCTATAAACTTTAATCACATCAAAAAAAATGACAAACAGGTCTCTTTGGTTTTTGTCGCTTCGCGTATTGGTGTATTTTAGCCTGGCTTCGGTACTAATGGGTTCCTGTAAGCCGGAACGCATGGATGATTGTTTTACGACCACAGGCCCAAGTGTAGAACAACAACGTATTATTTCCCCTTTTCATACCATTGAATTGTATAACAACATCAATTTAATTATTGAACCCGGTAATCAGGCTGATCTCAGGATAAAGGGAGGGAAAAACCTGCTTTCTTCCATAACAACCGAGGTAAAAGACAGCATACTTATTCTCCGTAATCTGGCCACCTGCAACTGGATGCGCAGCTATAGCCGTGAAATGACCGTGTATGTGACCGCGTCTGCACTCAGGGCTATTTTTTATGATGGATACGGTGATATAACCATGACTAAACCAATCAGATTAGATTCATTGAATGTAAATGTCTGGGGAGGTGCCGGTTCCCTTACACTGAATGTGGAAACTGAAAAGCTGGGGTTGTTTCTGCATTATGGAACCGTTGATTTTAATGTAAAAGGTAAAGCTGTGATGACCTCTATTTTCGCCAATAGCTACGGGCCCTTCTATTGCAATAACCTTATTTCAAACATTGTATATATTCGAAACAGTGGCACCAACGATTGTTATGTTCACGCCCGGCATATTCTGGAAGCTGAAATAAGCTCCGTTGGTAATATCTATTACACGGGAGACCCCTATCAAATAAAATCTCATATAACCGGGAGTGGAAAGCTCATAAAAAAGTATTGAAATCAATAAACCTCCACGGATTTACACCCCTATATGTTAACAATTTCATAAAAACAAAAAATAAACCGGGGTATGGCACAATTTTTATATTTTCCTTTAGTGACATCAACCCATTGATTGTCATTACTTAACAAGTTTCAGTATTAACCATAAATCTTACAAATCATGAAAACCATCCATAAACTATTGTGCATTTTACTGCTAGTTGGTTCTACAACGGTAATTGCACAAACTACCACATCAAAATTTTCAATAAAAGAGGGTTGTGATGGCTGCCAAACTAAGATAGAATCGGCTGCGCAATCGGTTAATGGCGTTACTTCGGCCAAATGGGACAAGGAGACTCAAATGATGGAAGTAACCTACGATGCCACCAAAACTTCTGAAGCTGACATACAAAAATCCATTGCTGAAGCAGGTTATGGTGCAGGGAGTTTCGAAGCCAATGCCGAAGCTGCAAAAAACCGGGATTGTTGTCAGGTTATCGAAAAGAAAGAGGCGGACAGGAGTCAGCAACCCGACAATACAATTATGCCCCCTGATAAAAAGTCAAATTAATTTATCAAAACCTGCTTCGGCAGGTTTTTTTCAACCTTATTCTCACCGGCTTGTTTATGAGTTATGGATTGATCTTTTTAATGCGGTTTAAATGACACATCACCACACTCACTCAGCCCCTACCCTTTCTCATGGCCGTGCATTTGCTATTGGAATATTTTTAAACATCGGATTTGTAATTGTAGAAATCATCTATGGATTGTTGGCCAATTCGTCAGCTCTTCTTGCAGATGCAGGCCACAACGCGAGTGATGTTCTGAGTTTAATCTTCGCCTGGACTGCAGCCTGGCTAGCCACACGTAAGCCCCGCGGCAAATATACATACGGGTTGCGACGAACCACCATTCTTGTTTCCATCCTCAATGCGCTGCTTCTTTTTGCAGCCATGGGCTTTATCGGTTGGGATGCATGGCAAAAATTTGCCTCCCCTCAGCCTGTTGCAGGCAAACCGGTGATGATAGTGGCTGGCATTGGGGTGATAATCAACACAGCTACAGCTCTC
>JAQVEI010000447.1 GCA_028697695.1 Lentimicrobiaceae bacterium | reverse complement strand
GTTGCCTGGCAGTAACGAGAGCTTCGGCCGCATTGCGGGCTACCACCACCTGACCCGAAGGCAAGTACCAGGCCGGAATGCGCTGACCCCACCATAACTGCCGGCTAATACACCAGTCGTGCACGTTTTCCATCCAATGTCTATAGGTATTTTTAAATTTCTCCGGATGAAAGTGAATGATATCGTTCATTACCACATCCAATGCCGGTTTGGCTAAACCGGTCATTTTCAAAAACCATTGCACCGAGAGTTTGGGCTCTATCACGGCATCTGTGCGCTCCGAAAAACCAACATTATTGGTATAATCTTCAATTTTTAATATATGCCCATGATTGAGTAAATCCTCCACTATGCGTTCACGAACCTCAAAGCGATCCAGCCCAACATAAAGCCGGGCCTTTTCATTCAGGGTACCATCATCATTAAAGATATCAATGCTTTCCAGATTGTGTTTCAAACCGATGGTGTAGTCATTAATATCGTGGGCGGGGGTAATTTTCAGGCATCCGGTTCCAAAGGTCATGTCAACATAATCATCCTGTATAAGTGGGATGGCCTTCTTCAACAAAGGAATAAGTACCCTTTTCCCAACGAGATGAGTGTATCGTTCATCCTGAGGGTGAAAGCATACTGCCGTATCGCCCAAAATAGTTTCAGGACGAGTGGTAGCTACGGTCACCCACTCATCCTGGGTGCCTTCTACCTTATACCTTACATAATAAAGTTTTGATTTTACTTCTTTGTACACCACTTCCTCATCCGAGAGCGCAGTTAGGGCTTTGGGGTCCCAGTTAACCATGCGGACACCTCTATATATCAATCCTTTCTTGTAGAGGTCGATAAATACATCAATCACCGATTCATACATAGACGGGTCCATGGTAAAACGGGTACGTTCCCAGTCGCAGGAAGCACCCAGCTTTTTGAGCTGTTCAAGGATAATGCCGCCATGTTTTTCTTTCCATTGCCAGGCGTGCTCCAGAAATGCTTCGCGGGTAAGGTTTTTCTTTTCTATGCCCTGCTCCCTGAGCATGGCCACCACCCTGGCTTCTGTAGCTATTGAAGCATGGTCGGTACCCGGCAGCCAACAAGTGTTGAAGCCCTGCATGCGTGCGCGGCGAACCAGCACATCCTGTATGGTGTTATTAAGCATGTGCCCCATATGCAATACACCCGTAACATTGGGCGGAGGTATCACTATGGTGTATGGCTCTCTGTCGTCGGGGACAGAACGGAAAAAATGCTTATCAAGCCAGTATTGGTACCACTTGTCTTCAATACCTCTGGGATCATATTTGGCAGGAATATTCATCTTGGTATAGGTTTATTTCAGCGAGGTGCAAAAATAGTAAAATTATACCTAAGGCTTATATCTATTCGTTGCCGCGATAAAAAACTTACTTTTGCAGGCATTAACAATAACTTTATGAAAGTTTCAGGATTCACCTTCATCCGCAATGCCATTAAGTATGATTACCCGGTGGTGGAAGCCATCACTTCTATAGCTCCATTATGTGATGAAATTGTTGTGGCAGTAGGAAACTCCGATGACGGAACACGGGATCTTATTGAAAATATTGATTCCCGGAAGATAAAAATTATCGACACCATTTGGGATGATTCTTTGCGTGAAGGAGGCAGGGTGCTGGCAACGGAAACCGATAAAGCCCTGGCAGAAGTTGATCCACAAAGCGACTGGGCTTTTTACATTCAGGGCGATGAAGTGCTGCACGAAAAATATCTGGAAACGTTAAAAGCCGATATGCTCCGATGGAAAGACCATCCGGAAGTGGAAGGACTGCTTTTAAGGTATTGCCATTTTTACGGCTCCTACGATTATATCGGCGATAGCCGGCGCTGGTACCGGAATGAAGTAAGAATAATACGAAACGACAAATCCATACGCTCATACCGTGATGCACAGGGCTTTAGAAAAAACAACCGTCCTCTCAGGGTAAAGCGCGCTGATGCCACCATGTACCATTATGGATGGGTAAAACCACCACAACTTCAGCAGGCAAAGCAGGAATACTTTCATAAACTATGGCACGACGATGCCTGGATGGAAAAGAAAATACCCAAAGTGGATGAGTTCGATTATTCGAAAATAGATTCGCTGGCCAATTTCCGTGGTGAACACCCCCGGGTAATGCTGCCGCGTATTCAGCGCACCAACTGGCAATTTAGTTTTGACCCTACCAAAACAAGGCTGCCGCTTAAATCGAAACTCCTGCATGGCATTGAAAGGCTTACAGGATGGCGCATAGGTGAATACCGAAATTACAAGCTTATCTGAGAAAGAGTTTTAGAATATTGTCAATATTGTTTACTTTTGTCAAAAATAATAAAGCATTCCTATGGATTTGAAAGAAATTATGGCTATTGCCGGAAAACCAGGCCTTTACAAGATGGTAGGTCAGGCTAAGAATGGCATGATTGTTGAATCAATTGTGGATAACAAACGCTTTCAGGCATTTACGCACGAGAAAATAAGTTCGCTGGAAGAGATCAGCATCTTCACAGAAAATGAAGACAAACCGCTGAGAGAAATTCTAAAGGCATTTTATGAGAAACTGGAGGCAAAACCTGCTCCCGGGTTTAAAAATGACAACACCGGATTGAAAGAGTTTTTCAACGGGATGATACCCGATTACGATAAGGAGAGGGTGTATGTTTCACACATGCAAAAAATTGTAGCCTGGTACAATCTGTTACTGGAACATAATCTGCTCGACTTCACGGAGGAAGAAAGCCCTGCCGGAGATGAACAACCCAACGATACTGCCGGAGCATTGCCTGATACAGATAAGGGCGAATCAGAATCCGACAAATAATATAAATGGTCCGTAATGTTTTTGCGGACTTTTTTTTAAACCAAACAAAAATGAAAAAACAACTGCTCACTTTAAATGTAATCGGCAACACCCGGCTTAATGCCAGTCATTACCTGATTGAACTGAGCAGTGATTCACCCCTGCCGGTGATGGTTCCCGGACAGTTTGTGGAAGTAAAGATTGAAGGCCAGCCTAACACCTATCTACGCCGCCCATTCTCTGTGCATCGTTTTGACCATGCTGCCAACAGCATGCATCTCCTTATAAAAACGGTTGGCGATGGCACAGCAACCCTGGCATGCCCCAATAA
>JAQVEI010000446.1 GCA_028697695.1 Lentimicrobiaceae bacterium | reverse complement strand
CATACCACGCCCAGCTACTGGCTATACAGAACCGGGTACAATCACTTTACGAAGAAACTTACCTGGCTTTTGAACGCAGACAATACCGCACAGCCATACTATACAGCAATGAAGCCATCAATAACTATCCGGAAGCTCCCTTAATCCCCCGGTTCGCATTTCTCAGGGCAGTTTCTTTGGGTAAAACCTTAACTCAGGATACCATGAAGGTGGAGCTAAAACAACTGATAAAGAATTATCCCGATAGTCCCGTAACAGAATTTGCCAGAATTATCGTGGGAAATGATGCTAAAGGAACAACTGCCTCCATGGGTAATGAGGCAGAACCCGGCTCCGACTCACTCACAAAAGCACTGGACTTCAGCATGTATAAATTCAATCCGCTGGCAACACATTTTTATGTGCTTATTGTTGATGGCAATCAGGTAAATGTTTACGGCATAAAGGTTAGGATTACCGACTTTAATACCAAAAACTATTCGACCGAAAACTTACAGGTAAATAGTGTATTGCTGGACGACAAGCGCCAGATGATTACTGTGAGCAGCTTCAATGAACTTAACAAAGCGATGCGATACTTTAATGGTATTAAAGATGACAGCTATATTTTTTCGGGAATGCCCGCGGGTGGATATGACCAGTTTCTCATCTCAGCGGAAAATTACCCAGGCTTCTTCAAGGAGAAAAATACGGCAGCTTATCAGCAGTTTTTTAAGAAAAATTACCAGGCTGAATAATTCAGCCTAAAATACCTCAATCATGGGAAAACCAAACATTCCAGAGCCTGTCCAAACGGCCAATTTAATCCAATCGGGCACAATGATTACCGGTGACATACAATCTAACGGCAACATTAGAATTGACGGGAACCTTATTGGTACAGTTAATGCCGGAGGAAAAGTTATCCTGGGCGCCACCGGTGTTATTGAAGGGGATATCATTTGCATAAATGCCGACATTGAAGGCAAAATAAATGGCACATTAACGGTGCAGGAATTGCTTTCACTTAAAGCATCATCAGTGGTCAGTGGTGAAATTACCACCACCAAGCTGGCTATTGAACCAGGAGCACGGTTTTCAGGAACCTGCAACATGGACAATTCCGCTTCAGAAAATCAACCAAAAAAGTATGCCCAAACCGAAGTTACGGCCTAAAGGCAGTTTAAATTCATTAAACGCTTACGCGCGATATTCAGCCATTGCCATTCAAATGGGCGTGGTAATTGCCGGAAGCATCATTGGCGGAATTAAACTCGACCAATGGTTAGAACTTAAATTTCCAGTCTTTACCGTAATATTATCAATGCTTGGAGTGAGCGCTGCCATCTATTTATTAATCAGGACTGTTTCTAAAAAACAATAAGCATGATTGATCCCCTCAATATTTTTCTCAAAAAGTTACTGCTGCTAAGTACCGGTGTCGCTTTTTTCATTCTCATTTTCTACTTTGCTGCCAACGGCAGGTGGTTTAGTCCTGCACTGCCTTTTCTGCTGATATTTTTTATGGCCTCCGCGTTGTTGTCCTACTATTTTATACAAAAATCAGCCATCAGCAATCCCCGCCGTTTTATTCAGGTCTACCTGGGAACTACCGTAGTCCGGTTGATGCTTTACCTTGCTATGATTGCTACATACCTGATATTGTACCGCGAGGATGCATTTAATTTTTTAATCGGTTTTTTTGCCCTCTACCTTATTTATTCCACCTTCGAAGTGTTTGTTCTTGCTAAAAAAAAGCGATAATTTAAACTTCATCGAACTTTTTAATCTTCATTTTGTTTAACATTTGTTTTAAATAATTAAACACATTACATCCTAAGCAGAAGCTTGATTTGGTTTTTTGATGTAATTTTGTTAAATATTTTTTTGTCAATGATTTATATTACACGCAAAGAGCACTTTAATGCCGCTCATCGTTTGTTCAGAGCTGATTACAGCGATGAAAAGAATCTCGAAGTTTTTGGAAAATGTTCCAACCCCAACTGGCATGGTCACAATTATGAATTATTTGTTACCGTTAAAGGGGAACTGAATCCTGAGACTGGATTTGTAATGAACCTGAAAACGTTGAGTGAAATTATACAACAGCGTGTGGTTAATAAACTGGATCATAAAAATATTAATCTGGAAGTTGAATTTATGCACGGCAAACTGGCATCCACCGAAAATCTGGCGGTGAGCATATGGCAACAACTCGAAGGCCCTATTTCAGTAGCCGGTGCAAAACTTCATCGTGTTAAACTGTTTGAGACAGAAAGAAATTTTGTTGAATATTACGGAACTTAAAAACACACAACAATGAGCAGTGAAATAGTAAAAGATATGGTCATTGAAAATATGATGGATGACTACGACCTAAAAGACGGTTATCAAAAGCGGGACATATATAATGGTAAAATCATTAAGAAAATGAGCACCCATTATCGCGAAATTTTAAAGCTGATAGGTGAAGACCCTGATCGGGAAGGATTGCTAAAAACTCCTGAACGTGTTTCAAAAGCTATGCAGTTTCTTACACATGGTTATGATCTCAACCCTGAAGAGATATTGCGATCGGCCATGTTTAACGAAGATTACAAACAAATGGTACTGGTAAAGGACATAGAAGTATATTCCATGTGTGAGCACCATATGATTCCCTTCTTTGGCAGGGCTCACGTAGCTTACATCCCCAACGGCCGTATTGTTGGTTTAAGCAAAATACCACGGGTAGTGGATGCCTTTGCCCGTCGTTTGCAGGTGCAGGAAAGACTTACCACCCAAATTAAGGATGCTATTCAGAATACCCTGAAACCTCTTGGAGTAGCTGTGGTTATTGAAGCCCAACAAATGTGCATGAGCATGCGCGGCATACAGAAGCAAAACTCAGTAACCACTACCTCCGATTTTACGGGCGCTTTTTTGGTTGACAAAACCCGGGCTGAGTTTATTCACCTGATAGGTTCCCGATTACATTAAGAATCCTGTTTACATGAATACGACCAGTTAGGTCAACAGAGGCTGTTACTTAAGTGAAACAGCCTCTTTTATATATCGCCGGAGCAATAAAATACCTGCTTTTCCGGCAAAGTGTTGCCAGGGTTACCCTAAAAGGAATGTAAAAATTTCAGTGATCGAAATAAACTGCAAATGAAAGAACTGCTTCAA